>JAOZMR010000066.1 GCA_029934215.1 Pontiellaceae bacterium
TGGAAGCATTGCCGAATGAAGATTTCCGATTGCCGATTGGGAGAAATAGGTTCCAAGGGTTGGAAAACAGAAGATTTTTCATAAAACGTAGACGAGCGCTTCCAGCCTCGTTCCTTGGGTGAATTGATCTTGAGACCATTCGTGCTCGGAAGATTTTTTCGCCAAGAGAGAGCGCATGGGCCACACACAAAAGTTCCAATGTCTGGAAAAAGAAAAGATGGCGAGGGCGTTTTTATCTGTGAAAAGTTGCGTGATTTTAGGATGAAACCCGTATCTTCTCTGACTCTCTCGGCTGTTCCTCTAGCGATAGCGGTTGTGAAAAAATGATACAAATCAGCGCAGAGAATCGGTGCAGAAGAATTTCCACAACCGCTATCGCTAGAGTAAGTCAGAGGAACAGCCGAGCGAGACAAGAAAGAACAATTAATTTCATTGTGGCAAGATCCGTTTGAAGACCTCGTCGGCGGAGGATGCGTTGATCTTCCCAATTTCAAAAGCGTCAATGCGGGATTTTACAGGTTCAGGGCAAATTGAATGGCAGCGGAGACTTTCTTCATGTTTTTTGCAGAAAGGACGGTGAGGCGTGTTCCAATTTTCCCCTTGGATACCGTTTGGATGTGATCGCAGTTTATGGCGTACTCCCTGGGCATTCCGTCGTCTTTTTGGAGAAGTACTTCGCTGGGTATTGATCGAATGGTGGAGGTGATCGGCGCGACCGTGACTTCGCTGAGGTAATCCAAAATGGAGTCTCGGGTGAGGAGTAGGACGGGGCGTTTTTTGTCGGGTTTCGTGAATTTGTACCATCGGATTTCACCGCGTTTCATGCGTCACCCCACGCTTGTTCTTCTTCCCAGTCCGTAAATTCGCCAGAGGCGACGGGTTGACGCTTATAGCCCGAACGATGCTGACGTTCGAGACGGAGTGTATCGAATTTTTCAATGGCATCGCGGAGTGCGTCGCGCGTGAAGGCGGAACGTGTGGTATGGATTTGTTTTACGATCTGATCTACGGCCTGAACCAGTGGTTCGTCGAGTGTCATTTGAACGGTTTGCATGAGGACTCCTTTCGTGAATGAATGCCTAATTTATAGCTATGCTAATCCACATGATTATGTATGTCAACGAGGTGGTGGAAGGATCTTTGCATTCCATGCGTTCGTGAACCCGTTCCTTTTCCGCGAGCAAAAATTTTATTCATCCATGCAAGAGCCATAATTTAAAAAACGGGCTGGCAAATTTATACTGTTTGTTGCGACTATAAATCACTTTCAGGTCGATCATTCGTTTTAAAGCTCGTGTTACGGATGCTGGCTGCGCAATCCCGCTGAATTCCAGAAACTCTTTTGAATAGACTCGCAATCCATTAAACGCAGAAAGCCCCCTCAGGCTTTTGAGTTGATTGTCGCTAATCATATTTATGATGCTCTCATAATAGGGCTTCTCGCGGCTAAAAATTTCAGTCAGCGCGAGTTGAATATGCTCAATACCCACAACTGTCTTCTCGTCCACCCGATCCCAGAGCGCGTTACAAAACTCCTGAACATCGCCCGGGTTCCCGTTTGTTAATTCAAAAACCCGCTCAATACACTCGCTGGAAATCGAACGATTCGCACAAGCAAATCGCTCCATAATATAATGAGAAAACTCCAAGGTGTTGATGTTCTCAACATGAACCGGGATTGCCGATTTGTAAAACGGACTGTCCGGCGCATAAAAAATTTCATCCATACGTTTCCTGACACTACCGGCGTAGATGTATGCAACCTCTGAGTGCAACTGAATCCTGCTCCGCATGAGTGCCAGAAGCTCCTGTTTATTCTTCAACTCAGTTACGTCCTGAAATTCATCAAAGAAAACCACGAGTTTTTTCGCTTTGGATCGGCTGTTCATAAAATCCAGCAGCCCGACAATGCTTTCCGGCATGATCGACTGTGAGGGCGTGACGCTCACGGAAGGAAGACCTGTCAATGGGTCATAATTCATCATCGGCTTCAACACAGCAATGCGCTGCATCAACTTTTTCATAAATCCACCCGACGCGTTCCATGAAACAATCCCGTCGAGCATTCGTGTGTAGACATCGTGCATCGACTTCACCTGAAACAGATCCACATGCACCGTAGAGATCTTCATTTTTGCCACTGTTTCCAAAACCAAAGAGGTCTTCCCTGTTCGTCTTTCCCCAGACACATGAATGTTCTGATTCGATGCGATATGCTTTCTGAGCGTCTCCTCCAGCTTAGGACGCGAGCAAAAATCAGCTCCGGTAACCACCTGACCATATCTGAATGGATTCATATTATTTTCTCCAAAGTGAATAATGCACAGTCGCGCAATATATAAACAAAACTATCTAAAAGAGCATAATGCAGAAGTGCATAACAGCTTGTCAAGACATCGATTTGATTTTCCAATGATTGGAACGGTTTCGCCCCATGCGGCGATCCGCCATTTCCAAAGCCTGCGTAATCTAGCGAAGCGAACGGATGGAACTTTCACCTGACCTTCAACGTCAACAAACCCAGCAAGGTGAAGAGCAGCGATAGAATCCAAAAACGAATCACAATCCGATTCTCCGAACCCACCCTGCCCTTTACCACTTCGACATTCGATATTCCCTCGCTAGCGAGGTGCTCAAAGTGGTGATGCAAGGGTGAGCGACGAAAGACGCGCCGCCCCGTTCCGGTGATTCTCCGACTGAGTTTAAAACATCCGACCTGCAATACCACGCTGAGAGCTTCGAGAACGAAGACCCCGCCGATGAGAATCAGCACAAGCTCTTGTTTAATCAGAATTGCGACAGCGGCGAGTGCGCCGCCGATAGCGAGGCTTCCGGTGTCGCCCATAAACATTTGTGCAGGATGCGCATTAAACCAAAGGAACCCGAGGCAACCTCCCAGCAACGCCCCGCAAAAAACCGCCAACTCACCGCCGCCCTTCACGAATGGAATTTGCAAATAGTCCGCGAACAAAAAATGACTCGCCGCATACGCCATCACCAAATACGCAGCCACCGATGTTGCACCACACCCAACAGCCAAACCGTCCAGCCCGTCGGTCAGGTTGACCGCGTTGCTCGCCCCAACCAAAACAACCCCGACGAAAAGAAACGTTCCGATCCAGCCCATCGACTCAATCAGCGGATTTTTCATAAACGGAAGCATCAGCTGTTGCGTGCGAGCCCAGTGTTCTGGGTTTTTAAAAAGCAGAAGAAGGAAAACTACGACCCAGCACCCTTGCCAAAAAAACTTGATTCGCGAAGAAAGCCCTCGCCCACGTCGGAGCTTGAGAACATCATCCCAAAAACCCAGCCCGCCCATAAACAGAAATGTGCTCGCGGCACACAGCACATAAAAATTCACCGGAACCGCCCAAAGGAAAACGGACAATCCCGTTGAGAAAAGAATCAGCAATCCGCCCATTGTTGGTGTGCCGACTTTTGCAGAGCGGTCGAGCGATCCGACACGATGATCTTCAACCGTTTCCAAACATTGGAACTTCTGCAGATTATTGATCATCCACGGTCCCGCCAGCAGGCTCAAAACAAACGCCGAGCCTGCCGCCATCATCGCACGAAACGTAATCGCCTGAAAAATCCGCAACGGCGAAAACAGGTCACTAAAAGTATGGAGCCAATACAACATGCGCCCATTTTACAGAGCCGGTCGGACACTGAACGACCTATCACAACGAAAATTCCAGTTAGCCAACACAATTCTTGAGCTGTGTACACATTGGATATACGTTTTCGCAATGAGGACGACTGAATCAAAAATCATGAAAGCCAACGATGAGGGGTCTATGGAACGTTCAACTCCCTCTGCCGTTACTCTTCCTTCATCAAGCGCAACGATTCACCATAAACGATTGTAAAACTTCTTGAATTCTCCCGCAAAAAACGTACTCTTCCCTTATGACTGTTAAGGATAAAGTGTTTCGCACCGTAAGTGATCTCCCTGATAACGCTTCCATCGAGGATGCGATGGAACGTATCTTTTTTTTGGGAAAAATCGAAAAAGGCCTCCAGCAGGCCGATGCCGGACAGACTCTTCCCCATGCCGCTGTTAAAGAAAGAATGGCGAAATGGCTGAAGTGAGATGGACGCAGCAGGCCGCCGACGACCTTGAGGCCATCACTGAGTTTATCGCACTCGACTCTCCTCACTACGCGTCCCTTTTTGTTTCCGATATTTTCCAAACATTGGAACGAATTGAAATGTTTCCTGATTGTGGGCGAGTTGTCCCTGAAACCAGCGATATCTCCATCCGCGAAATCATCATGGGCAGCTATCGTCTCGTTTACCGAATTCAATCCGACGTTGCGGAGATCCTCACCGTCTACCACTGCGCCAGACTCTTCGACCCATCCAAACTTTGATTTCCCCATCTTCTTGACCTGTTCCTCGGCTACTGGAAATCATTTTGCCACTCCTTCTCTTTTCGCGGAAGTTTCGCGGAACAGCTCATCGCATGTGAATATGAAAAGCCAAACTCATACGGATTTGACTTTCAACTCCAAAAATGTATAAACGACGCATGATTAAACGAGCGATACAAAAGGAGCTGGCTCTCGCAGCAAAGGAGTACCCAGTGGTCACGATTTCTGGCCCGAGGCAGTCCGGAAAAACTACGTTAGCCCGAATGAATTTTCCGGAACACGCCTATTGCAACCTAGAAGACCCAGACACCCGGCGACTTGCCACAAAGGACGCGCGAGCGTTCTTTAAGCACTATCCGGCACCGGTGATCATTGATGAAGTCCAGAAAGTTCCAGAACTCCTGTCCTATATCCAAGGCCTAGCTGACGCAACAAAGCTCCGAGGGCAATATATTTTGACCGGGAGCCATCAACTCTCACTGCAAAAGGCAGTCTCACAATCATTGGCCGGACGAACCGCGTTGCTCGAACTCCTTCCACTTTCCATTGATGAGCTATCCTCGGCGGGAATTCAACTGACGCGGGATGAATATATTTTCCAGGGATTCTACCCTCGAATCTATTCAGAAAACGTAACCCCGCAGACCCTCTACCGAAACTATCTGCGAACCTATGTAGAGCGGGATGTTCGCCAAATCCTGAACATCAAAAATTTGACGCTTTTCGAACAGTTCATCCATCTACTGGCCGGACGAGCGGGACACGTTCTCAACCTGCACTCCCTTGGCAACGACATGGGCGTATCGAGCAAAACGCTCAAAGAATGGCTTTCGGTTTTGGAGGCCTCATTTATTGTGTTTCGACTTCCGCCCTATTTTGAAAATTTCGGAAAACGAGTCATCAAGTCTCCAAAAATTTATTTCACGGATACCGGACTTCTCTGCTACCTGCTAGGCATCGAAAAACCAGAACAGATCCAACGCGACCCGGCTCTCGGGCAACTCTTTGAAAATCTGGTGGTACTTGAAGCGTTAAAAGCCCGATTCAACCAAGGGGAAATGCCAAACCTCTATTTTTTCAGAGACAACAATCGGCACGAAGTGGATCTAATTTTCAGCAAAGCTCGAAAATTGATACCCATCGAAATCAAAGCATCCATGACATGGAACCCCGACTTCGTGAAAGGTATTCGCTACTTCCAGCGAACCATCCCATCATCTACGAAAGGAGCAGTCATCTATAGCGGAAACATTCAACCGGATACAGAAATCGCAGCCACCCTCAACTTCTCGCGAACAGCGGAGCTATTCCAATGAAACGATCAAAAACTCAAGCAGAACGGCTTCTCGCTTTCGACCAGCTGTTGAAGAACAATCAATACCCCAACTGCACGTCATTCGCGGCGGACTGGGAAGTCTCCACCAAGACCGCGCAACGCGACATCGATTTCCTGCGCGACCGTATGCACGCACCCGTGGAATACGATGCACTGCATCGCGGCTACCACTACACCGAACCGACCTTTATGCTGCCAGCCGTCCAAATGAATGAAGGCGAACTGGCCGCTCTATTGATGGGTTCCAAAATGCTAGAAGCATTTCAGGGAACCCCGATGGCGGACAAACTGACGGCTGTATTCAACAAACTCTCCGCCCTTCTCCCAGACAACATCACCGTTCGGCCCGAAGAGCTATTCACCCACTTCAGCTTCAGCGCACCGCCCGCCATGCCCATTTCTTCCAATGTTTGGAAAAACGTTGTCCAAGGATTGGAAACTCAGCGGATGCTCGAAATCAAATATCGCAACTGGAAAGGAGAAGCAACGCATCGCGTGGCGCCTATTCATTTGGCAAACCTGCAGGGCGACTGGTATCTCTTTGTTCAGTTCGAAGGCTTCGACAACTTCCGTCAGATCGCGCTATCGCGCATTCAAAGCATCAAACTGCTTCAAAAAAAATCGGACATCAAAGGAGCCTTCAACGCCAAAAAAGAACTGGCGGATACGTTTTCCAGGTTTGCCGGAGAAAACAAACCCTTCCGCGTAACCGTGCAATTCGATACCGAAATTGCGGACTCCGTCCTTGAGCGGCAATGGCATCCGAAGCAGGAGGTAAAAATCCAGAAAGACGGGCGAGTGGAAATCAGCTTCGACACAAAAGGAGATCTAGAGATCAAGCGCTGGATCATGGCGTTTGGTCGTCACGCAAAAGTCAAAAGCCCAACATGGCTTAAAGAGCAAATCCGTGACGAAGCCAAAAAAATGCTGGAATAAAGATTTAGTTGAAAGCGGGTCGCGGCGGTTTGCACAACTGAGGCAGAGTTTCAGAAAGTAGAGCGAACGTCTCGCTGGCTACTCATCTCCGACATCTTCCGGTTGCCAATCGCCGGGATCTATGGATTTAATTTTGGAGCCAAAAACCGCGCGAAATTTTTCCAAGGTTTCCAGCATCCATTGATGAGCATTCGGCCAACACGTTTTATCTTTTGGATCAAATTCGGCATTGCGCAAAATGATATGGCTACTCTTTTTCTCCGGCTTTTCTTCCCACACCAACTCACTACCTATTTCAGCTTCGACAATATCCTTTTCCTGCATTAACAGATTAAAGATTGCCAGCCGATCATCTCCCTTATTGATCTGGAGGCAAACAGAGATCAAGCCGGACTGTGTATTCAATAGAGCCGAAGGAAACGCTTTGCTACTTCCAAGACTGAAATTCATCCAATGACAGGGCGACGGCTTTTGCGGTCGCATAACGGAGCTATTTTCCAACACAAAATCGCGGAAATGCTGCCAATATTCTAGCTGCAACTGACGAGTTGGAGAGCTATTTACTTTGTCTTCAACCGCCGTTGTTCTGCTCGGCCTCTTCGTCCATTCATTCGGCTTCGACACCACGTTAAACTTTGGAGCAATCGGAGAATCCCCAATCCGCCACAACTCAATTTCCAAGCCAAAGAAACTGATTTCATCACCTGTGATCTCGTTTAACCAATCGAGTGCCGCGCGGTGTTCATCGGTAAAGCGCTTTGCAATCCAAACGATGGTGACCGTATTCAGCCCTGCCGCATAGGTCAGCAACTGCCCAAGGTGGGTATGATCCGTGCGCTCCACCTGATTTTCGATGAGCACCAAGGAATTACTTCCGGTTTCCCTGCAAAGAATATCTGCACGAAATGGTCCAACATCCTTTTCGACTGCCTCGCATTCTAAATCGAGTCCAACCGTATCGCCCAGCAACGCGAGGTTTCCCTCCGTCGGTCCTAAAAGTTGGGGTAACCGGACAGTTTTGCCAGCTCGTTCGCTGTATTTTTCCAATCGTTGGAGGTTTCGTTGGGGAGTCCGAGGATTATGTGCGGGGCGACGTGGATTTTGCGCCCGTATTTGATTAAAAAAACTCGTGGTTATGGTTATCTTTCGGGAGCTAAATTAGAAAGGATACATATGTCAACCAGCTACCTTTACCATGCCCAAGGAATCCGAGGTTACAAATGTCAAAAAACAGAACGAACGGCGGAAACAGAGATCTACTACACTATCTCTAAAGCCTCTCATTGCCCCTGTCCGAAATGCGACTCCATAGAAACATCTGTTGTTAAAACAGGCAAAACACGAGACATTCTAGGTCTATTCGTTGGCTTAAAAAAAACGATTCTGAGAGTGGCGACACGGCGCATCATATGTCAGGACTGTGGAGCATCAATACAGGAACCTATTTGTTTTTGCTCGGACTCATATGTTCGTCATACAAAATGGGCAGCTCGTTTCGCGATTGTTCTTCGTGCAGATATGTCGATCAGAGCGGTGGCTCAATATACCGGTATGAATTGGGAGACAGTGAAAGAAATTGAGGAGGATTGGTTGATGAAAAAATGGCTTTTCTCGGAGGTTCGTTTTTTTAGAGGATTTTTGCGCCAGTGCTTGACTTGAAAAAAACTCACATCCGAGAAGAGACCAAAAACGAGCGTTTGTATGCGGGCTGATTGTTTTTTCGGCAATCGTGAGTTTTATGTCGGTAGAGCTTCTTGTCTTTGACGGAGAATTGCTTTCGAGGTCGCGCAGAGGTGCTTATCTCGGTATGGGGTGGAGCGTCGCGGGTTAGGCTTGTCTGGTTTTGGGTGGTTTTCGGGTAGTTTCGTTGGCGATGCAATGGTTCCGTTTCCCATCTGGTGTTTCGGCTCTGTTTCGGCAATGTGGAAGCCGGCCTCGCGCATCGCTCCGTGTACGGGTGCGGCGTTGGAGTAGGTGAGTAGTTTGCCGTCGGGTTTCATGGTTCGATGGAGCTGACGGAAGAATTCAACGGTCCAGAGCTCCGGACAGTGTTGGCTCGAAAATGCGTCGTGAAAGATGAGATCTATGGTTTGGTCTTCTATGTTCTGAATCAACCATCGAGCATCTCCCCATCGGATTTTTAGGCGATGTTTTCCAATGGATGTTTGATTGGTTTGAAGGAGTTCGGTGAGAACGTTTATCCAGTTGATCGGGTCGGTTTCCAATGTTTGGAAGTTTTGCGCGGCGGCGCGGACGATGCTTTTGTCTATTTCGAGCGCGGTGATGTCTAGGGTTCCTCTGTTTTTTATGTCTTTGCTTGCTTCGCAAAGCGCGGCGAGCGAGTTTGTGCCGAGTCCGAAGCAGAGGTCGAGGAGTTTTATGTGGGTGGTTTTAAGTTTTGTGGCTAGCTCTGCTGGCTCTGCGTATTTCTTTTTCGCTTCGAGGCGGGCTCCTTTTTTTGTGTGGTAGTGTTCTTTCCAATCGTTGGAAAAAAAGGTGATGGAGCCGTCGTCTGTGGGGACGGGTGTGAAAGGGATTGGGTGGGTGGAGTTTTTTTTTGGTTCGTTATTGTTGAGCTGGCCTTGGGAGAGTTCTCTCATTGTCATTTGCTGGATTATGTAGTCGAGGAATTGTCCTTTTTCGAGGTGCCATTTTGGGGCGATGAGTTGGTCGGATGGCGTGTCGGTTGATGTTCGCATGACGGGGATGTTGGGCGGGATGCGTTGTAGAACTTCGAATAGGCCTTCGGCGTATTCCCAGTGCGAAAGTGTCGGCGGCGGGTTGTTAGCGAGTGCGGTGCCTTTTATGATGTGTAGGTTGTGGATTTTGATTCCAGAGATTGGAAGTTTTGCCAGCTCGTTCGCTGTATTTTTCCAATCATTGGAGGCCTCGTTGGGGAGCCCGAGAATTATGTGCGGGGCGACGTGGATTTTGCGCTGGGCGAGAGCGTGGATTGCTTGTTTGCTGCAGTTCCAGTCGTGACCTCGGTTGATGGTTTTGAGCGTTTGGTTTGTTGCGGTTTGTACGCCTAGTTCTACCCAGACTTCGATTTGAGTCTTGAGCTTTTCCAGGAAATCGAGCGCGGGCTCGGGTAGGCAGTCGGGGCGGGTTCCGATGCTGATGGCTTCGAACTGGAATTTTTCCAAGCATTGGAAGAGGGTTGTTTGTTGTTTTGGGTCGGTTAGGTCGGCGGTGAATGCCTGGATGTAGAGCATAAATTTTTTGGCTCGGTAGCGGCGTTTAGAGAAATGGATTGCCGCTTCGATTTGGTCGTGCGGGGTTTGTTGTTTTTGGGTCTGCTGGGCTTTGGAGCCGTTTTCGGTGCAGAATGCACAGCGTCCGTGGGGGCAGGAGGTTGCGAGCTGGACGGGAATGCGGTATAGCGGTTCGCCGTATTGTTCGATCATCCATGGTTTGTATTGTGTGAATGGTGTCATTGTTGGATGGATATCTCTTGAGCTTGTTTTGCGATTTGTTCAAGTTCCACAACGCCGGGCCTGGCGGTTTGGGCGTTTGCGGTTCCGCAGGCGAGCCCGAGGAGGTAGGCTTCTTTTAGGGTGCTTCCTTTTTGCAGTGCGAAGGCGATCCCGGCGTTTACGGAGTCGCCGCAGCCGAGTGTGCTTTTGATGTCTACGGGCGGAATGTTGAATCGGACGGTTTCGTTTTGTGTAACGAGTGTTGCGGTGTTCGCGCCTTGTGTGATGCCGACGGCAATGGCGCCTTGTGCAATTAGATCTTGCGCGGCTTCTTCGATGTCGGAGATGCCGGTGGTTTTTAGTAGTTCGTCGGCGTTGATTTTCACGAGAGTAGGACGGGCTTCTAGCGCGGCGAGTAATGGGATGCCTGGGGTGTCGATGATGACGATTTTGTTTTCGGTTGCGCGCAGGAGTTCGCGGTATATCTCTTGCGGGGCATGGGCGGGTAGTGTGCCGGCGAGTATGAGCGCATCGCTCTCTTTTTCCAATGCTTGGACGTTTTTGATGAGGGTTTTCCAATGTTTGGATGCGATTACATCGCAGTCCTCGATGAGTTCTGTGAAGTCGTCTGCGTCATCTACGAGGAGGGTTTGTGAGATGCGTGTTGGACGATCTATTTCGATAAATGCGTGTTCGATCTTTTCTTCGTCAAGTAGCTGTTTGACTGCTTCTCCTGTATCGCCGCCGGCAAAGCCAACGAGTAGCGGAGCTGTTCCGAGCGTTTTAAGGACGCGTGCGGCGTTGGTTGCTTTGCCGCCGACGGATTGCGTGACGGAGCGGACGCGGTTGGCCGAGCCGATTTCTAGGGTTTTGAGCTCCAGCGTCCGTTGGAGCGCTGGGAAGATACCACAACATAATATTTTCATGCGGGAGAGTTTATACGAAGGGAGCGACGAGAACGAAGAAAAAGATGGCACAACAATCCCCATACCCAAAACGTTCCTTCGTCGGCTTTTCTTTTTCCAAACGTTGGAAAACCCCCTCCAGGGAAGGGGTGCCGCAGGCGGGGTGGGTTCTTTGGAGGATGGGATACTGTCGAAGTTCCAACTATTGGAAACGAGTTGAATCAGGTTTTCACAACCGCTATCGCTAGAGGAGAGGCATTTCCGATTGAAGATTTCCGATTGCCGATTTAGAGAGAAGAGTTCCAAGCGTTGGAAAATAGAAGATTTTTCATAAAACGTAGACGAGCGCTTCCAGCCTCGTTCCTTGGGTGAACTGAGC
>JAOZMR010000067.1 GCA_029934215.1 Pontiellaceae bacterium
CTTCATAAAGTGGAGCCGTTAGCTCCTCTTCCGTCTTATGTTTCGCACTCTTTTTTCCGGAAAATATTTCAGAAGCACGAGCGAGAAGCTCCTTTTTCCATTTAGAAATCTGGTTCGGATGAACCTTATGTTCCGTTGCTAATTCGCCCAGAGTCTTCAAGTTTTTGACCGCATCAATAGCGACTTTGGCTTTGAATTTATCTGTAAATGACCGTCTTTTTTTATTCATTTTCATCCTTCGTTTTTAATGTATTTTGAACACAAAATCCACCTTAGCCTGTGGCCCTAAAAGTTGGGGTAACCGCACAATGCCTCCTCTCTGTTGCTCGTCTTCCGTTCTTTGTGGCTTCATTTGTTGTAAAAGTGACATCATTGAATTTGTGAGACAAATTCAAATTGTATGAGCGCAGGGGTTTAGGGTAGGGTTTCTTTTCTGGACCGTTTGTTTGGTTTTTATGAGAGTGAATATGAGATATGGGATGTTGAATTTCGATGGTTGTGCTGTGCTTTCTGGAAAAACGGGCGGTTGGGTATGATCTTGCTGGCTGTTGCTGCGGTTTTGACTGGGGCTGTGTTGTCGTGCTTTCTCGCGATTTTGCCAGGGCTACACGTTTATAATGTGATGGGGCTTGTCGCAGTGCTTGTTTATGGGTTGCAGGAAGCGGGCGTGAGTGTTGCGCCAGAAATTTATATCCCTTGCATGGTGGGCCTTGTTGTGGGTTGGTCTGTGCTTAATACAATCCCGTCTGTCTTGCTTGGTGCGCCCGATGAAAGTGCCGTTTTCACTGTCATGCCGGGGCAGAAGTATCTTATGACCGGTCGCGGGTATGAGGGCGCAATGATGATTGGGGCGGGTAGCTTGGTTGGTTTGTTTGTGCTCGTTTTTATTGCGGGTCCGTTTGTGCCGAGGTTCTTGCCGGTGGTTCGTTATGTTCTTGCGGCTCATATGCATTGGATTTTATGGGTCGTCATTACGTTCATGTTGATTACCGAGTGGCCTAAGTTTGGGAATCGTGGTCCGTCTGGATGGAGACGTTTCGCCGCGGCTTGGTCAACTCTTAGCGCTGGATTGTTCACGTTTTTTGTTTCGGGGTTGCTAGGCTTTATTCTGCTCTATCGTTCGCCCGTTTCTGTCGAGGATGGCTTCCAGAATATTATGCCTGCATTTGTGGGCCTTTTTGCTATTCCTTGGTGTTTGCTGAATGCCGTGAGCGGAACAGAGGTGCCTGAGCAGCGTGTGTGCGATACGCTCAATATTAATGGCGATTTGCTGTTGCGTAGTGGTGTTGCTGGCGGGCTTGGCGGCGGTTTTGCCGCGTTTTTTCCTGTTGTGACTGGTGGGGTCGGCGGGCTGCTCGCGGGTCATGCGACTGCCCAGCGTGATGAACGTGTTTTTATGATGTCGCAAGGGGTTTCTAAGGTGGTTTATTATGTGGGTGCGCTTCTGCTCTTTTTTGCCCCGAGTCTTTATCTGACTAGGGGCGGCGGAGCTTGGATCCTAAAGGGTTTATATACTCCTAGAACGTGGGGCGATTATTATCTCGCGCTCGGTTGCATCGCCATCGCAGGTTCGGTCTCTTTTTTGCTCATGTCGCCGCTCACGAAGTGGACTCTTAAGCTGATGGGTCGGGTCGACTATCGATGGATTTCTGCTGTTTCGTTATTTATTATTTCGGCGCTCGTTTTCTCGATCACGGGATGGATTGGCCTTTTTATTATGGCCGTCGGAACCGGGATTGGGCTGATTCCTGTGCTGTTTGGATCGCGACGTCTCAATTGTCTCGGCGTGCTTTTGCTTCCCATTGCCTGCAACATGTCCGGTATCGGCGAACCTATCGCTTTGTTTTTAAAGTTGCTTTATTAAGCTGTTAGCTGAAAGAGTATGTCAAATATCACCCAACTAAATAGAGAGTCACAATGAATCTTCCTGATATTCTTTCAGTTCCCCTAGTAAAACAACGAATCCGTGAGGCGCTTGCGGAAGACCTTGGCCCAAAGAAGTTGGATATAACGACGTTTCCGCTCGTTCCGAAGGGTAAGCAAGCGACGGCGAATCTGGTTGCGCGAGCGGATTGTGTTCTTGCTGGCGGACCGGTTGCGCAAGCGGTTTTTAAAGAAGTGGATCGCCGTCTGTATGTTTCGAGATGTGTCGAGGATGGTGCTGCGCTTCGTGCTGGCGACGTGGTTCTGTCGGTCGCCGGTTCCGCTCGAAGTATTCTGGTTGCAGAGCGTACGGCGCTTAATTTTATTCAACGGATGACGGGCGTCGCATCGCTGACTTGTCGATATGTTGCCGAGGCGAATAATCCTGATGTTGCGGTTCTTGACACACGAAAAACCACGCCGACACTGCGCATGTTCGAAAAATACTCCGTACTCTGTGGCGGCGGAACGAATCATAGAATGGGTCTGCACGATCGAGCCATGTTGAAGGATAACCATCTCGCGTATTGGGCGGAAAACAACGATTCAGGACTCTGCGGCGCGGTGCAAGCGGTTCGCAACAAATATCCGGATCGGCTGGTGGAGCTTGAGGTCGATACGATTGAACAGTTGCGCGAGGCTTTGCCGTCGAAGCCGGACTGGGTATTGCTTGATAATATGTCGCCTCTGGTCTTGCGCGAGTGCGTGAAGCTCTGCGATGGGGTGTGCAAAACCGAGGCCTCTGGCGGCATCACGCTCGACACAATTCGCGAGATCGCGAAGAGCGGCGTGGACGCGATTTCTGTCGGCGCGTTGACCCATTCGGCGCCGGCCGTTGATCTGGCGTTGGACTGGGTTTAGGAGGATCTAAATGAAATCTTCGTTAGTGATCGATATCGGAAACACAAGCACCTCGCTTGGGGTGTATTGTGAAGGACGCATCACATGCGTTCAGCGCACAGAATCCTCTAACCCCGCACTCACCTTAAAGACCGTTCCTGAACGCGCAGTCGTCGCGTCCGTGAATCCGGAAATGAATGCCCGCTGGGAGCGGTTTCTAAAAGAGATGGGGGTGGAATCGATTTCGCAGATTTCGCATCTGACGGATATTGGGGTTGCGGTTTCTTATCCCAAGCCGGAAAACATCGGCGCCGACCGGCTGGCGAATGCATGCGAAGCTGTGGCGAGCTGTGGAGCACCGGTGGTCGTTTGCGACTTTGGCACAGCTCTCACATTCGACATCGTGAAAAAGGATGAGGGGTATGCTGGCGGCATCATCTGCCCGGGGTTGCCGCTGATGTTTGACTATCTCTCCGAAAAGACGGCATTACTTCCGCATATCAAGCCGACGAAAACCTCTCGCGTGATCGGGAAAAGCACGGAAGAGGCGATGTGCATTGGCGCACGCATTGGTTATCGAGGTATGGTGCGCGAGATCTTGGCCGATCTCTCCAAAGAGCTGGGGTCGGAAATGAATATTTGCGCAACCGGTGGCTTCGCAACATGGGTGCTGTCTGAGTTTGATCACCACATATTCTTCGACCCGAACCTAACCCTCAAAGGGATCGGTCGAATGGGTGCAACCGCCGAACACGGGTGACCAGCACTCATGCAAAACACCGGTTCTCAGGTTTTCCAATGCTTGGAACTTGTTCGTTTTCATCCACACGCTACGCTCGGGTTTTAGAAAACCCGAGCGTTTTGTATGAGAACGGAGAGAAACTATCCGTTGAAGCTAGCTAAATCTTCGTCAAACGGAATCGCCTCTTGAGTGCTGATCTTTTTCATCGAAGTCATTGAGCCCATAGAAGATCGATTTCTTCTCACGCCTTGCGTTGCTGCGGCGCCGCCTTGATCCACACCGACAAGATGCCGCAACTCCGAAACCACGGTGTCGAGTTGCTCCGCCTGAGAGCTGAGTTCTTCCGAGGCGCTCGCCGATTCCTCGGCAACAGCGGCATTCGCCTGCGTAACTTGATCCATCTGTGAAATGGCAGAATTGATCTGTCCAATTCCCTGCGATTGTTCCTCTGCCGCAGCTGAAATCTCGCCGACTAATTCGGATGTTTTAGAGACCTTGTTCATAATCTCGTCGAGGGATTTTCCAACACTCGCTGAAATATCAACTCCGTTTTGAGAGTTTTTCACTGACCCTTCAATGAGTTCGGATGTGTTCTTCGCGGCTTCAGCTGATCGCTTCGCCAGATTGCGTACCTCTTCGGCGACCACAGCAAACCCTTTACCCGCCTCTCCTGCGCGAGCAGCTTCTACTGCGGCGTTGAGCGCGAGTAGATTCGTCTGGAAGGCAATCTCGTCAATGACTTTAATGATTTTTGCGGTTTCCGATGCGCTAGATTGAATTTCGGCAATCGCAATACTCATCTTCTGCATCTCGTTTCCGCCCGTCTCTGCAGCCGTCTTCGCCTCAGAGGCTAGCGCGTTCGCCTGCTGGGCGTTGGACGAACTCTGCTTGGTCATGGACGTCATTTCCTCTAGGCTCGACGACGTTTCCTCCAAACCAGCCGCCTGTTCGGTGGTTCCTTCTGCTAGGCTTTGGGAGGCCGAAGATACTTGCGATGCCGCAGATGCCACTTGAGCAGAGGTCTCACCGATTTCCACAGAAACCCGGGTTAGACTTTTGCGAATTGCGATCGAAATAAAGATGGCCAATCCGAGACCGGCCAACATCGCGATTGAGCTAACAGCAATGATCCCAAACTTCGTTTGAGCCGCATGATGCAGCATCATCTCATCCGACTGAACATTTGCCTCCACTTCACCGATAATATCGTTGAAGTACCCGCGCACTTTTTCGAGCGCCGGCTTGGATGTGCTGAAATAAATATCTGTTGCTTGTTGGACGCCCGCCACCTGCGCATCGCTCCAATGAATCAAACGGTTAATCCCCGCAACGACCTCTTTCATTCGAACATCTTCGTTTTCTGCAAAATGAACCGCTGCTTCCGCACGCTTACCCGCTTTCAGTAACTTGTTCAGCGTAACCACGCCCGCATGAAGAGCCTGATGGCTGGGGGCGATTTCTGTGAGGATTTGATCCACTTGCGGATTGTCTTGACGCAATTTCAATGCCTCATCCGAAGCAACCCATTTCCCAAAATCACATTTACGCGAATCCGGCTCAACCTTGAGCTCTTTGACTGACGCATCCAGCAATCCAGCTTTCACGGCACCAGCCCAAGCGAGATGTGCCGACTTATGCTCGCAAAATTCCTTGCTCAACTGTGTATCCGCTGGCATATAACACTCGCCGATTTCTTCGGCGGATTCATGCAACTTGGTGTGCCAATCCTCAATCGCTGCCAAGGGCCCTTTTGTACTGGGCACAGCGTGCTCCATTTCCGTACGCCCCTCGCTGTCGTACCATTCCCCGAACGCGCACTTGTGTGGATCGGTTTCAACATCCAGTTCATGGTGGTCGTCATCAAAAACCAAGTTAGCTAACTCATCTGCCCAGTTGAGGTGATCCAACTCTCGGTGAGCCATATTCGCCGTCATCTCATTACCAAGAATTACCTCCTTTGCATCCCCGACCAGGGTGCCAATCCCCAAGATCCCCCAAACCGAAATAATAAAAAGTGCCACAATAATTAACCCGAAACCTGTTGCCAACTGTGAACCGATTGTCTTCTGCTTTTTCATATCAACTCCTATTTAATTAGTCCTAAAATCTACTCTCGAAACAAACCCTTCGCCGCGACACCTAAAAAGCCTCGACATCCTTCTCCTTCACCTTCTCCTTCACCGCATCGATCTCCTCATCAAACAAAACCTTATCAATATGTAATAGAAGGATGATTTTCATCTCGACCTTAGCGATCGCCATAATCAACGACTGATCCACCGACCCGCCAAAATCTGGAGCCGGCGACATCGATTCCTTCGTGATTTCGAGCACCTCAGAAACGGCATCAACAACAATCCCAATCTGTTTCTCGACACCATCCTTCAACCCCTCAACCACAATCATGCAGGTCTTCTCGGTCACCTCTGCTTCCGGCATTCCGAATTTTAAACGAAGATCAACAATCGGGATCACCTGCCCACGCAGATTGATTACTCCTTTAATGTAGTCAATCGTACGAGGAATCTTCGTGATCGACAGATAGCCGATAATCTCGCGGACTTTCAGGATTTCCAAACCATACTCTTCTGAATGAAGAGCAAATGTTAGATACTTCCCAGCTTTTACTTCCATATTTTCAGCCTCCTAATTCGATCAATTATCAAGCTTGTTGTTTAAATCCATATAACCCGCACAAGTTATCAGGGTTTAGTTCGAGCAAAAAGCTTTTTCCGCTAAAGATTCGTTCCAAGGGTTGGAATATGTAGAGATTCACGGTAGACTTGCTCTTTATGAAATACAAACACCCACAAGTGATCACGAGGAAAGAGCTTTCCAATGATTGGAAAAAAAGAGAAAGGATTGGTATATTCGGCGGATCATTTGATCCGGTGCATATTGGGCATCTACTGATTGCGCAGGATGCGGTGGAACAGCTGGAGCTCGATCGGCTTCTTTTTGTGCCAGCAGCGATTTCTCCGCACAAACAACACTGTCAGCCAGCGGAAGGGCATCGCCGCTTCGAGATGCTTACCTTGGCGACAGAGAATGATATTCGGTTTGATGTATCGGACATCGAGCTATCCCGCGGCGGAGTTTCATACACAATTGAAACGGTCGAACAGGTGGTGAAAGATCATCCAAACGCAGAAGTTTTCTTTATCATCGGGCTCGACTCCCTCGTTGAGCTACACAAATGGCATCGTATCGAAGACCTCCTCGACTGCTGCACCCTCGTCCCAATGGGGCGCGGCGGCGAAGATCCAGCATCCGTAATAGAGCGGTGTCAGCTTTCCAAGGATTGGAAAAACAAACTGCTCGACCGCTTGATACGAATACATGAGATAGAGATATCTGCGTCCGAGATCCGAAAGCGCATTGCGGAAGGGCAGAGCATACAAACGCTCGTTCCGCCCAATGTGGAACGATATATCGCGGACCACAACCTATATAAATGAGCGACCGAAAAATGCTCCGTTCGATTTTTGATTGAACAAACGGGTTTGAAATCCTGAACAACCTGTTATCCTTTTCAATAAATTTTAGGAGAAAAAACAAATGAACGAACAACAACCCGAATTTTTGATCAAAGCCGTAGAATTTCTAGATGCCCGCAAAGCAGAAGAGATCACGGTACTCGACCTACGCGAGGTGGCGAATATCGCCGACTACTTCGTCGTCGCCTCTGCCGCGAACGCGCCCCACCTAAAAGCACTCGGCGACGGGATGCAACGGCTCTGCAAAGACAACCACTACCGCGAATCGCGCCACGCCGGCGCCGGAAATAGCGGATGGGTGATTGCCGACTACGACGGCGTTATGGTTCATGTATTCAGCGTCGAGATGCGAGAACTCTACGACCTCGAAAAACTCTGGAAAGATGCGAAAAAAGTGGAAGTTGACCCTCAGAACTAAAGAGTAGCGGTTAGAACCTCTTCCACATGAATCGCATTGCAAAAGTAGCCGTTGATCTTTCGCTGGATCGAGAGTTTGACTATCTAATTCCCGACGAACTGCAATCCACAGTTAAGATTGGGTCACGAGTGGACGTTCCGTTTGGAAAACGCAACGTCAACGGCTTTGTGGTTGGGTTTGCCGAAAAATCCGCCTTCGAAACGCTCAAACCCATCGAAAAAGTCCTCGGAGAAAAATCGCTCATCACAGAGCCCGTAATGGAACTAGCGCGTTGGATGTCAACGTACTATCTCACTCCATTTGAAAACTGCGTTCGCTCCGTTCTCCCCGCCATCGTCCGCCGAAAAGCACACGGCGAAAAGCAAGTTCTAATGGTTTCGCTGGCGGAAAACGCATCGTCCACGCGCACAAGCACCAAAGCAGACGATTGCGCAAGCAATCAGACGCGCGTCGCTAGTGCTGACGAACGCAAGAAACTCTCTCCAAAACAAGCGCTCATCATCCAATGTTTGGAAAAAACGGGTTCGATGCCGTTGAGCGAGTTGACGGAGCTCGCTGGTGTCACCGCATCTCCAGTGAAAACCCTTGAGAAAAAGGGGCTCGTGACGATTGCAAAGGAGTCGGTTTATCGTGATCCTCACGCGGGCATTACAATTCTTAAAACGGAACCGCTGACCTTGATGCCTCAGCAGGCGGACGCGCTCGAAAAAATTCTTACCGCAATGGATTCTGATAAGCCGGAAACGATTTTGTTGCATGGTGTGACTGGATCCGGAAAAACCGAGGTTTATCTCCAGGCGATTGCTCATGCACTGAGGCGGGGCCAGGGCGCAATTGTTCTGGTGCCGGAAATAGCTCTAACACCGCAAACGGTTGACCGCTTTCGCGCGCGTTTTGCCGATCAGCCAGAACGAGTGGCCGTTCTTCATAGTTCGCTATCCGACGGTGAACGTTATGATGAATGGCATCGCATTCGGTCGGGGGAGGCGACCATTGTGATCGGTGCTCGATCGGCACTGTTCGCTCCAGTTGAAAATATCGGTCTGATTGTGGTGGATGAGGAACATGAGCCGACGTATAAGCAGGATGAAGCACCGCGCTATAGCGCACGCGATGCCGCAGTGGTGCGGGGTCACAAGGAGGGCTGCGCTGTAGTCCTTGGAACTGCAACCCCTGCGCTGGAGAGCTACCGCAATGCGAAAACAGGGAAATATACGATCGTCGAAATGACATCACGCGTGGATCATCGAAAAATGCCAGAGATTCGTGTGGTCGACATGCGCCTTGAAAAGGATCGCGAGGGGCGGCATGGACTATTTTCTAAGGAGCTGATCGAGGAAATCTATGCTCGGCTAGATCGCGCCGAACAGACGATGATTTTCCTAAATCGCCGAGGCTTTTCCTCGTCGCTGGTTTGCCAGAAATGTGGGTATGTCGCTGGGTGCAAACATTGCAGCGTAAGCAAGACGTACCACAAGGCGCGCGCCCGGCTGGTTTGCCATATCTGCGGAGACGAAGAGGGCGTGCCGTCAAAATGCCCAGGATGTTCATCACCAGAGTTTAAATATTCAGGCGCAGGCACGGAGAAGATCGAAGAAGTGATGGCGAAGCTATTTCCGAAAGCGACGATTGCGCGGATGGATTCGGATACGATGCGCCGAAAGAATGCACATCGTGATGTACTTGCAAAATTTCGCCTGGGGAAAATTGACATCCTCATCGGCACGCAGATGATCGCGAAGGGGTTAGACTTTCCAAACGTGACGCTGGTTGGCGTGGTGAATCCAGATCACGCACTCCACATGGCAGATTTCCGAGCGGGCGAGCGGGTTTTTCAGTTGTTGACGCAGGTGGCTGGGCGGGCTGGGCGCGGCGAAGTGGAAGGCGAGGTATTGGTACAAACCTATACGCCGCATCATCCAGCGATCCAGTTTGCTCGGCGAATGGACTTTGATGGTTTCTGCGATCAGGAACTGGCGTTTCGAAAAGAATTAAGCTATCCGCCGTACGCGCACCTAACCTGCGTCACATTTCGTGGAGAAAACGAAAACACCGTGGAGAAAACCGGCGAAACGCTGTATTACTACTTGGAACAGTGTGTGACGGACGACATCACTCTTTCGCCGCTTGTACCCGCTCCGATTAGTCGTGCACGCGGCGAGTATCGATATCAGATTTTGCTTCGCGCAAAAAAAACGGGATCAATGACTCGGGCAATCCGGCGATCGGTTGAAGCGATCAAAAAATGGCCAAAAGGGGTAAAATGCACCATCGATGTAGACGCAGCCAGTCTTTTGTAGATCTCCAACCCTCATGGAACACGTTCATATGGTTGAAGTTTTTTCAGCAGGGTGAAAATTTTTCAACCCCGTTTTTCCAAGGTTTGGAAATGTTCCGAATCTCCGCTGGATAGTTTTTTGAGCGGCAGGAAAAGGAAAGTAGCGGGAACTTCCAGCTCCCTAATTGGGAGCAGGATGCTCCCACCACTATAACGAACAGCCGAGGGAATAGACAAGCCGATCCACCTTGTTTCCAAGGGTTGGAACCATCTTCTCTCAATCGGCAATCTTCCATCGGAAATGCCCTCTCCTCACCCCCACCGGGACAACAAACTCACCGGAAACTATGTAGGGCGGCGGGACTGCCACATTGAATCGGACTGGTTGCTGATTTATAAATTTGAAAATGAGTTCCTTCCACAGAGCTCCTGCGGTTCTTTTCCTGCAAATGCCAAGGCAATTGTGTTTTAGGCTTTGTGAGCATCGATTTCGGTGTATACTTTTTTCATGGCGTGTTCCTTTTGTTTACTTCATCTTTTGGAACGATCTGGCGGGTACCAGATTTCCCCGGTTCGTCCGGGGAGCGCCGCTTAATTTAAAGGAAAACCGACACCGGCGGAATCAACTTCACCCATAAGGGTTAGCAGCGAGATAAAAATATGAAAATTTCAGCGATGATAGTCGAATTGGGTTCCAATGGATTTTGGATGATGGCTCAAACTCCTGATGATAAAGAAAACCTATTACGAACAGCGTGTTCTGCATGGAATATTGCTTGTTCTGATTATCCCAAACGCAAGCACCTTATTGATGTATATGTGAATGAATACAAACGGATAAACAATTCTTCATCAGAGACATGCGCGAATCTGCGTAATAATATAAAACTTCTGATTGAAAGAAAGGACCTGCTTTTTCCTGACAAAATGGTTAACATTGTCAGCTCTCGGGTCATTTACCTTGAAGGAGAGGAGCGAGTAGAAATTGCATCACACCCAATATAAAAATCTGCAAACAAATCAAGTGTGCCTATTTTTAAAACGCCTTCCCCCAGTCTAAGCGCAACCCAAAAAGGTTCCTTTCAAACATTCATATGGCTGAAGTTTTGTCAACAGGGTGAAAATTTTTAACCCCGTTTTTTCCAAGGTTTGGAAATGTTCCGAATCTCCGCTGGGTAGTTTTTTGAGCGGCAGGAAAAGGAAAGTAGCGGGAGCTTCCAGCTCCCTAATTGGGAGCAGGATGCTCCCACCACTCTAACGAACAGCCGAGGGAAGAGACAAGCCGATCCACCTTGTTTCCAAGGGTTGGAACCATCTTCTCTCAATCGGAAATGCCCTCTCCCCGCCCCCACCTAACGGGTGGGAGGTTAAGGGGTTTTGCCACGAAAGAGCGCATAGAACACCAGCCCTCATGCAAAACGCCCGTTTTCAGGTTTTATCTCGCAATATGAATATAGCCACTGTGACATGAAAACTAAAAAAAATGGAGATTTATTAACCGCGCTGAAAGCGAAGCGATAAATAATTTTTGTAGTCAAAAATAGTGACCATCGGGAGCGGTTCACGAACGGTAGAGTAGAGGAACCCGCCGAAGCGGGTTCCCCCCTCATCAAAC
>JAOZMR010000068.1 GCA_029934215.1 Pontiellaceae bacterium
CCGAATCTATCCACGAGAAAAAGCCTCTAAAAAACGCACATTCGTGAAGAGCCTGAAAATCAGCGTTTTTTATGAGGGCTGGTTTCCAACCATTGGAAAAACCTGTAAGGTCTCCCTTTTAGAAACCAAAAGGAGTCTCCTATGCTATCATTCATCTGTCTCGCTGTTCTACTCGGTCTCGGCTATTGGCTGCGCCGTAAAATCGTTCTCCTTCAACGGCTCTACCTGCCGGCCTCTGTTATTGCAGGATTACTCGGGCTCATCATCATTCAAACCTGCACAAACGTGGGAACACCTCTGCCAGAGGAATGGACGGCAGGCTGGAGCAAAATGCCAGGCATTTTGATCAATATCGTCTTCGCCTGCCTCTTCCTCGGCGTAGAGATCCCAGGGGTTTCCAAGGTCTGGAAAAGTGCAGGGCGTCAACTCGCTTACGGACAGATCGTCGCGTGGGGACAATACGTGGTCGGCATCGGACTCGTCCTTTTTCTGCTCGGTCCGCTCTTTGGACTCAACGACCTCTTCGGTGCGATTCTACCCGTCGGCTTCGAGGGCGGCCACGGAACCGCCGGCGGTCTCGGTCCAGTCTTCAACGAACTAAACTGGGCAGCCGGAAAAGATTTCGCGCTAGCCGCAGCAACCGCCGGAATCCTCGGCGCAATCATCGTCGGCATGGCACTCGTTAACTGGGCCGTTCGTAAAGGCTACGTCACCGAAAAAAAGGCGCCAAACGAAACCACGGAAGACATCGACTGGACAGGAAGCATCCCCCACGACCAACGCCCGAAAGCTGGCAAACTAACAGTTTCGAGCGATGTCATTGAATCGCTCAGTTTACACATCGTCATTGTCGCAGCCGCAATCCTGATCGGCTATGGCTTTAAGGATCTCCTTGTTTTGTTGCAAACGCTCATCCCATTCGCACAAAAACACCATCTCCTCAGCAGTTTTCCTCTCTTCCCGCTCTGCATGCTCGGCGGCCTACTCGTTCAGCTCTTTGCCGACCGGTTTGACCCGAACGACCACATCGACCACGGACTCACTCGCCGCATACAGAACTGTGCACTCGACTTTCTTGTCGTCGCCGCAATCGCCACCATCCGGCTCGACATTGTCGCGCAGGATTGGATTCCGCTTGTGATACTGGTTACCGCCGGAATTCTCTGGAACGTCTTTTGCGTACTATTCCTCGCACGACGCATCTTCAAAAACGCATGGTTCGAGCGAGCGATAGCCGAAATGGGGCAATCGATGGGCGTGACAGCGACGGGACTACTTCTGCTCCGCGTGGTCGACCCAGACTACAAAACCCCAGCCGCCGAAGCCTTCGCCTGCAAACAGCTCCTTCACGAACCCTTCATGGGCGGCGGACTCTGGACAGGCATGGCGATCCCACTGATTGCAGCAATCGGAGCCCTACCCGTATTTGGCATAGCTGTTATAGCGGTCACCGTCTGGGCAGTGCTACTCTTTGTTGCCCGCAACCGAGAATAAAACGATTGCAGATGGGATAAAAACATCCAAATACGTGGAGATTTATTAACCGCGCTGAAAGCGAAGCGACGCATGAATTTTGTATTCAAAAATAGTGTGTCGTTTTGTGTTTACTGCTTTCTCTGTTCATTTGATCTTTAACTCAAACAATGATTTATTGAGAGAATCCCGAGCGGTTTGCAGAAATGATGGAAAATTCAGCAGACATTGGTCTTGTTTCTGCTCAAAATAGGTGTACGTTCTGTCCATATATTTTAATTTTTGCGTGTAGACGCAGTACGTTTCATTCCAAAACGACAAATTTGTTGAAACTAAAAAACTACTAGTTGCCCGCCCCAATCGGGGCGGCTCCTTCTTGTTTTTTAGTGGGCTCTTTGTCGTGCCTGGAATGAGGCAAGTTGAAGCCGCCCTTTTTCCGTTTTTAAGGGTGCTTTTTAACCCCGAAGAAAAGGAAAGAAAATGAACCGTTCAAGAATCATCGCTGCTGCTCTCTGGTGCTCCCATCTTTCCTGACACCTTCCCTTGAGAGTAAAGAAATGCAATTTCGGAGAGAAAAACAAATAACGAATTAGTCGAGTGAGCCTATTTTGAACAAGCTTGTCCTCAAGTCGAAGCGCAATCCTCTGGGCTTTTTCCTGCCGTTCGCTGGTAATCATTTCAAAGAACTGTCAATCCACAACCAGTGGGGGATACGGTGACGAACTCGATATGCTGTTAATCATTTCAAAGAACTGTCAATCCACAACTTACGCCGAGAAAGATCACGGTTGATGCCGGCTGTTAATCATTTCAAAGAACTGTCAATCCACAACTCATCGATACGCGGGAACGAGAGGATCCGCGCTGTTAATCATTTCAAAGAACTGTCAATCCACAACCATTGAGCTCGTCGCGTTGATTCTGTTTTAGCTGTTAATCATTTCAAAGAACTGTCAATCCACAACCGCTATCAAAAATCCGTCGGACATGATGTCGCTGGTAATCATTTCAAAGAACTGTCAATCCACAACGCATGACGGCGTTTGCGGGAAGGATGCGGTGCTGGTAATCATTTCAAAGAACTGTCAATCCACAACCGAGCTGTGCGGTAAACTGTATCAGGGGCAGCTGGTAATCATTTCAAAGAACTGTCAATCCACAACTACGAGATAACAGGGCAGGTTAAAGTCATCGCTGGTAATCATTTCAAAGAACTGTCAATCCACAACAGAACACAAGTACTTCCTTAGAAACGAGAAGCTGGTAATCATTTCAAAGAACTGTCAATCCACAACTGATGATCGATTGTTGTTATGGTGCCGACGGCTGGTAATCATTTCAAAGAACTGTCAATCCACAACCGAACGCGGGTTATCTAGCCCGAATGGATCGCTGGTAATCATTTCAAAGAACTGTCAATCCACAACCGCCGTCAGAAAGTTCCACCGTCGCCGTAGCTGGTAATCATTTCAAAGAACTGTCAATCCACAACCACTCGCGCTGATTGCCTGCAGGGTCATACGCTGGTAATCATTTCAAAGAACTGTCAATCCACAACGCCCACTCTACCCAACCCGTCTCCCTGTGAGCTGGTAATCATTTCAAAGAACTGTCAATCCACAACTAGCCGGACGAATCCGCATCATGGCTATCGGCTGGTAATCATTTCAAAGAACTGTCAATCCACAACATGGGCGCTTTCTACATATTTTGTGGATAAGCTGGTAATCATTTCAAAGAACTGTCAATCCACAACAGCAATAAGGCTTGTTCTGGAAACATCGCTGCTGGTAATCATTTCAAAGAACTGTCAATCCACAACACCGTGCGAGGCAGTTCGCTAAGCAGGACGCTGGTAATCATTTCAAAGAACTGTCAATCCACAACGTGGTGGTGGTCAACCCGTTGGGTGCGTCCGCTGGTAATCATTTCAAAGAACTGTCAATCCACAACCCATCTTGACTTTGACGAGCGAGTTTCCCCGCTGGTAATCATTTCAAAGAACTGTCAATCCACAACAGAAAATGTTCATTCTCTGCCGCATGGAAAGCTGGTAATCATTTCAAAGAACTGTCAATCCACAACCATTCTGGGGGCTTAAACGATTCCCTTATGCTGGTAATCATTTCAAAGAACTGTCAATCCACAACTGCCTCGCTGAAATGGATATGGGGGGGCTGGCTGGTAATCATTTCAAAGAACTGTCAATCCACAACTATGCTCTATGAAGATTATACAAATTGCACGCTGGTAATCATTTCAAAGAACTGTCAATCCACAACCAGCTTTTTGCAGACCCCACAGTGACTTGGGCTGGTAATCATTTCAAAGAACTGTCAATCCACAACACCCATCAATGTCGAGCCTGTGCCGTTTATGCTGGTAATCATTTCAAAGAACTGTCAATCCACAACCACCGACAAACAAATACACGAAACAGCTCGGCTGGTAATCATTTCAAAGAACTGTCAATCCACAACCCGCTTCCATAAGCGGACGTTTTTTTTTACGCTGGTAATCATTTCAAAGAACTGTCAATCCACAACCTACCGAAGCCACCGCCTTTCTAAATCGGAGCTGGTAATCATTTCAAAGAACTGTCAATCCACAACTTTTGAGCCGAATCGTCCGTTTGTAGCAGTGCTGGTAATCATTTCAAAGAACTGTCAATCCACAACCCTCAACCGCATAGCATACCGACGCGCATCGCTGGTAATCATTTCAAAGAACTGTCAATCCACAACTGTACCATCCGCGCTCTGAATGGATGACAGCTGGTAATCATTTCAAAGAACTGTCAATCCACAACACGGCAACCAGAAAAGGTTATTTTCCAAGGAGTTGCAAAGCAAATATCCGCAGAAAAAATATCTAGTTCAACCGTGAAGTACATTTTCAGTTCACTTTTGGAATCGTACATGCTCCGCTGTCTGTTGCCCAGCTAAAAAAATTCTAGCTGGCTCGGTTTCGGTTGGAGCGGCGTTGTTGCCTTTCCCCAGAAATTAATAATACCACCGTATTGTTTGTCGGTAATCCGAAGAATGCTGATGTGACCTTTTTGAGGAATCATGCTGTTGACTCGTTTGCTGTGGACATCTGCGCTCTCTTTGCTTCCGCAGTGCCGTGTGTACACGGAGTATTGCATCATAGTGAAGCCGTCCTTCAACAATCGATTGCGAAACCCAGCGGCATTCCGACGCTCGGTCTTCGTGTTCGTTGGCAGATCAAAAAATACAAATAACCACATAATTTTATAGGCGTTCAGCCGTACCTCTGACATTTTAATTTGCTTTCATTATGGGATAATCCACTTTCTTTTGTTCGCCGCAAACGCAACGCACGAGCGATGCTGTTGTAATCGACAAACCAACCATCAAGGGTCGCAAGGTGTTCGTGAGATGAACGTCTGCGGCGAGCAGTTTGAGCAACCGCTGTTTTTGTTCCTTCGAAATACCGTCATCTTCAACTGCGGACTCTTTCCAAAGCTCGAAAACAAATTCATCCGCATAGGGGCGATACGGCTCCATCACATCATCCGCCAGTGCGAAGGCATTATATTGATTGTGATGATGAATCCCGATGGCGGGATAAAGCCCCGACCCAACCAATGACCGAGCGACCGCCGCACGAAGAATGGCGTAGGTATAGTTCAATAAATGATTCGGACCGTTGCCAAATCGTTCCCTCCGGAATTCATCACCAAACAGATTTTGCCAATAAACTCGCGCCGCCGCGCCTTCTCGATTATCCGTGTCGCCGCTCTTTACGTTTTCCGCATATCGGCGAAGAGCTTCGACTCCGTTCGACTCCGTTCTCTGCAACATTGCCGCCTGATTTTTAATTTTGATCTCCACCGTCTGTTTCCAAAGGTTTTTCTTCAGCGGTTCCGACATTTCTAACTGCGCCGCTAGCGTTTTTGCATGAGTTGTATTGCCATCGAACGGAATACTCATTGCGGTTGGATGATGTAGCTTGTCGCAAAAAACAACCGCTGCATTAACTGCGGTCAGTTCTTCAATCAAGCGAAGCGACAGCGTAATACTATGATTATCCAGCACCACAAAACCAATATCTTCAATCGGCACCGTCCGCACCTCCCCATCTGGCTTGGGTGTATAAACCAATTGTCCGTTTCTGAAGGAAAGATGCGCCGCCGATTCAAAATAGACTGTTCGCTTTAGCATGGCTATTCCTCCATAAATTCGATTTCGCCGAGGAAATTCATTTTGAAATCAACCCCCGCAAGAAGTGCTTTGAATTTTGAAGGTTTAAACTTCACATAAGGGAATTCATTTTGACGATCTATAACATCCCCGCCCTTGGGGGTTGTCAGCTTGGACTTCTTGACCTCGCCCTGCTTATCCAGAACCCCACTCAGTCTATTTTCCTCAGTAATAACCTCGTTCATGAATGCAACGACCTCAGTGGTCATTCGAGCTTCCCGATTAAAGTACAATTTTATGCCGTCATCATCTAACCCACGCACGATATAAAGCCTCTGCCCCAGTTTGTTTTGCGACATATTCATCAGCTCTTCAGGATTATCTTTAAACAAAAGAGCCTGTTGCCCGTTTTGAATTGTTTGAAGTAATTGAAGACCATCGGATTCAGAAGGCAAATGAACTTCATTTGCTGCATTCAGATTATTTATGAGTTTATATTCGCGAATAATTTTTCCTTTTTTATTCGTTCCCTCATAAACAGCCATCAAGTAATTCCCATCATTGTTTACGTAATATTTTTCACGATGGGGTTTTGGATTTCGGAAGGACTTATCTCTTTGGTCTTTCAGCGCAATTGGGTTTGTTAAACTAGAACAAACACGCACCCTCTTGATCGGGGTTGGGTTTCCATTTTTATTTGGCAACACAAACACGCCTGCCAGACGTGATTCCAGTTCCTTAACCTGCTGATTGATCACCAGTTCCTCTGACTCATCCGATGTAAACTTTCTTTTCATCAGAGCCTCGACTTCCTTTTTCAATTGAGATTCTTCTGCTCGTCCAGCCATAACGATTTCACGAACCCGATCATCGACGATTTTTTTCAAATCTGAATCTTTCAGATCGGAGACAGGTTTACGCACCACATACTTGATGACGTCCTCTGTCTCGCCTGTTTTCTTGTTTTGTACGGGTCTCTTTATGGCTCCATAAAATGTCTCTTTATGCAATGACCCGCGAGCGGTTTTTCCCTGTTGCAGAACTCTTTTTCCTCCAACCTTTACCCTTTTCTTCGTCTGCTTGAGCAGATGATTCGGCGCGTAGTGCGAAACAAGAATTTCATTTTTCAACTCCTTCATATCCTCCGTAAATGTTTTCCAAGGTTTGGAGAAATGTGGCTTTGCAGGCACGGAAGGATCGTTTCGGTCGTAACTTTCGTAGTCGTGATAGTAATGCGCCAACTTGTCGTATTGGTCGCGCGTCACGCAGGCGACAACGATCGCATCGACGGTGTGATGTGCGTGATTGCTACGATCTTTTTTCCCGAATTCGTTCTGCAAACCCCAACACCGCCGAAAATCATCCGTTGTTTTCCCGTTAACGGTGTGAACCATCGGGAAAACCGTTTTCAGATATAGCTGCGCATATTTTGTAATGATGCGCGTATCGACCAACTGACTGTTTTTGAATCCGCTCGTTACCTCATCCATCTTGAACCGACGAACTTTCCCTCGCAAATAATCCCGCTCATGCTCCCAGACCAATCGTTTTTGAATCGCGCTGTCCTTGATTTCTTTGGTTGATGCATATTTACTTTTTGGGCGTTGCTTTTCGATCAATTTTGTCAGCCCGTCAACTTCACCCTCCCAATGTCCGATGCGTTGCAGAATCGTCGCGTAATCTGGACAATCGAACGGGATGCGATTCCCTTTCACTTCCCGGTTATAATCTCGATCGCAGAGCGTCTTGTTTTCCTGCGAATTGTCGCAGGACTGACTGCGCGGAATCGTATGCTCAATATCGAACCGTGGATTTCCTCCAATAAAATCAGATGGTTTGATCGTTTGCCCTGTATAAAGACAAACATGTTTTTGCTCTTCCCATAATTGATACTTCAAAATTTCGTCTTCCGTTGCCTGACGATCAATCCCCTGTCCTGACAAAACCTCTTCGATTGCCGATTTATATCCTTTGCGCCTTTTCTCATCGTTCCACTGCCACGTTTTAATCGCCGCACGTCGATTCGCATCGTTCAGCTCACGCGCCATTTCAATATGGACCTTGGTTTGGCCGGTAATGATGCCCTTTTTAAGAAGCTCATTAACCACTGCTTTCACCCGATGCATCGCCCGCATAAACACGGGGTTTCGAATCGAGGAAATACGCGGGTCGCCAAGAAGAATGCTTCCATCTGGATTTCGTATCGCAGGCTTATACGTTTCTTCCTTCGACGGATGATAAAGCTTCTTCAACGCTTCTTCATCCGCATCGAATTCTTTCTTTAAATAGTCTCTGACTCGCTCATCCAATCGTTGGGTCGGCGCATACTCGCCATTCCCATTATTTTCCAAGGTTTGGAAACGAATTTTCTGGCAAATGCTTGATGCAGAATCGCGAAAAACTTTTGGCAATTTCTCCTCAAAATCCTGCACATTCCGGAGATCATACTTTTCCTCAAATGCCTGCGGGCTATTTTTATATTCCCGAACAAATTCGTTCACACAACGAGCCTCGGAAAGATACTGATTATGATCATCAATCAGCTTTGAAATGTCTGATTTCAGTTTTTCAGTTTCATCAGCAGAAACATCGATCACTTGATCGATATTCGCGAAAAAGACCGCGTGCGAATAAAGAAGCCCCTGCTTCAAAAACGGAAGAATTTTCCGAACAGCTTTCAGGCTCAACGCTCCATATCCCTGCGGGGGATCAATCTTCGCGAACTTCTCCGCAGCCTCATCATTCAGACCAAGCTTTCCTTTGGCGTACGCCTTCACCTTCTCTTCTTTGTTGAACGAGAAGAGAACATGCCAAACCTCATGCAGAATATCTTCCGGCGACTTCTGGCTCTTTTTTTCTCCGCAATAGGAGTCATAAATCCCATGTTGATAATCATCGCCAAACAGCCCCCTCAACTTTGCAGAAAACGGACAACCCGAAATTGATTGGTTATCCCGATAGTTGAACAAAACATGCGCTTCCGCCGCATCACGTCCTTTCGCGTATGCGTGTTTCTGATTCTTTGGATTCAGCGTTTCCAGCAAGACATTTGCGATATCCTTAAACTCTAAATAGTTTCGCGCCAAAAAGAATCGAGGCAGCACACACGACTTTTCTTCCTCAGTCAACGGACGCAACTGCTCGTCGTCCTGCGTTTTGATTTTGATATTATTCAGCGTCTGCCACATCCGAAACTCTTCAAACAACGGATGAGAAACGGGCGCGCGTTTTTTCTTTGGCTCAAACGGACAACTGGCGACCAAGCCCTTTTGCGATTTCAAAGAACGCTGAAAAAAGATCGCACGATGCAGCGCCTTCTTCAACTCATCGGACACACCCTGCTTTTCGCAAATGAACTCAAACTCTGCTAAATAATGTTCATCGCGCGACGTGTGAACTTTACGTATTTTCTCTCCCGTCTGATAACACTCCTCCCAGAAATACTGACCCAACGTCCGCCCATCCATTTTTTTTGAAAGTTCATCAATATCATCCTGAACAACACCCTTTGACTCTTGCGTCGTATCCAGTCGATTACTCTTAAAACCACGGCGTTGCGCCAGATGATAAAAAGCCCGACCCAACTTGAAACGATCCGCCTCATCATCCAAATTCATTTTCTGAGTCGCCGCCAACCAACGGTAATAATATGGATTTTCAAAAGAACCCGACTCCTTATCTTTCGGATCAAACGTCTTGCACCAGTCGCGGAAAGCCGGATTCGCAGGATAAACCTTCCTTGACTGCCAAGATTTCAACTCCTCCAAACTCAACGGCGGACAAAACTCCGCCCCAGACAAAACCTTAAGTGTTTCGATTTTCCGCAACTTCCGCCGAAACTTAATCCGCCGAGCAGAGCGATAGCCCGTTCGCTTAGATGCCTTGGATTCCTCCGAGCCGTTTGTTGCACGATTGACCGCCTCCGGAAAGATGTGAACCCCGCGCTTAATCAGCTCAAACTCACCGCCACCCAAATCATCAACCACGCCCCAGCCGATGCTGTTTGTTCCCAAATCCAGACCTAAAATTTGCTTTGCCATTTATATACTCTCCGATTCATGTTGACCTTCACGTCCAAAACCATTAAACAACTCCAAGTGAAAGAAATTAGAACTGTCTATTCACAATAAGGCTAAATGCCGAAGGGCTTGTCCCTATAACCCCGCATACTTCTGCGGGGTTTCTTTTTGCCCTAAAGAATAGAATTCATCGTAAGGGTTTCCAGTAAAGGATCAATTTATTTCGTAAAAACATTTTCCCTTATCTGATCGGGCTGACGTGTGTCAGTTTTTTTTACGGGTCGTAAACCACGAGCTGAATATACGGATGCTTTGTATCACGTTATGTGCAGAGGGAATCGTTATGAAACGATTTTTCAGGACGATCATGATCGGCAGATATTTCTGGATACGCAGGGTGAGGTTTGTGAGCGAACGGGCTGGCGTGTATGTGCATACATATTAATGCCCAATTAGTACCCAGCCCTCATACAAACCGCCCATTTCATAGACTTGCCTCGCAAGTTGAATGACGCCAGTTCTCTGACTTCCTCCGAAGTTCCTCTAGCGATAGCGGGTGGTGAAAAATCGTTCCGCACGTTCATCCAAAGAAACCCACCCCGCCCTACGGGCACCCCTCCCTTGAGGGGAACTATCCTTCTATAAAGCCTTCAACCCTAAGCCTCTCCCAGCTCGTTGTGTAACCAGATCTCTGTCCAAATCTTTCGTGATCTCTGCGTTCTCTCGTGGCTAAAATTCTTCCAATGTTCGGAAGCTTCATGCTGCGGTGGCTTCATTCAACTTGCGAGGCAAAATACGAAAACGAGCGTTTTGTGTGAGGGCTGAGTACCACCTGATTATCTGTGAATGGAAAATAAAAAACCTCGGATGACCTCGCGGCGTGCGGTAGATATGTCATATAATGACATATCTACCGCCCGCCAAGAAACCCCTTTGGGCGTATACTCCGGCTCACTCGGAGAGTTTGCCATAGCTTTTGATTGTAGGGTGGCGATACGTGCCGCAGGTTGAAAACTCGCGATACTTCGGAGCGTCTCGCCTGCCCATTGCTGAAGTTGGCGGGACAAGCCGACGGAGCCGAGATGTGCCGGTTTTTTTTGAGGTAATCGCTCATGAAAATGAAGCTGGAAGCATCGTTTACGATAGAAAATCAATCTGTTCGTCGGCTGTTGATAATCATTTTGCGAGAACTCTTCGGTTTTGTCTGTAGGGCGGGAACGGTCTCGCTATTGTTTCTCTAGCGATAGCGGGTGCAAAAAAACATTTTGAGAAATTTACACCTGCGCAGGTGTGAGCTTTTGAACTTTTCCAAGGGGTGAAAAAAGCGGAAGAACTTATTTTTCCGAACGTTGGAGTTTTTCAGGAAAGCGGTGCGGAAACATTCGCCACAGGCGAACGGCTACAGTGTAGCATTCCCCCTGTGGGCGACTTAATGGGAGGGAGGTTAAGCGTAATCACCCTTGTTTTCAGGGTTGAAACAGCCCTCTAGTACTGCGATTGTCGACAGAATTATGAAGAATCTTCTGTATTTCAGTTTAAAATGATTGCCGCTTCGCTTCTTTTTGGGCCTCTTCAGCAGAATCTGTGGGTTGATTTAGGCTCTGGAAGATCCCC
>JAOZMR010000304.1 GCA_029934215.1 Pontiellaceae bacterium
CTTCTTATTTTGAAACAATTACGAAAACTTTTTGTTTTTAGAGGTCAGGGGTTCTCAATCTAATCTTTCCCTTTCCGTCCAAAATCGGTTACTCGTTCAAAAACGGCAATTGGTAGATAAAGGTAATAGTTTGAGTTAAATTTATAATTTTAATGATGTTATGGTTTTATTTTTATTTATTAGAAATCTCCGAAAACAAACAATTAAATAATAGTATTCATTCTATAAAATCGTAAACCTTTTAACTTTAAGAAAATAATTGATTGGCACATAGTGTGCAACAGGATAATTCAGGAGGAACAATGATGAATATTTTATTATTTGATAGCAATGAATTTAGAACAAATGAATATTTAGATTTTTTTGAGAATCACAATTTAGTTCTTTCATCTGACAAAATTGTGGCTATTTCAGAAGTTTCTAAACATAAATTTGATCTCGCTATTTTGTGCATCAATAATTTTTCTGAATTAGGTTTGCTCAAATATATAAATGAAAATCATCCATCAATTGAAGTTATTTTGTCATTATCGGAACATTTAAATGAGGTTTTGTCCATTTTGATTGGGGGAGATTTTCATCATTTAAAATTGCCCATTACTTTAAATCGTCTCAAAAAAATCATCAAAACAAAAATGGAGGTAGTAAAATGAAACAAAACAAATCACAAAATTGGAGGAAGTGTATGAAACGAATTATCAGTTTTTTCGCAGTAATGATATTATTTGTATCAGGTTTATTTGGTACTGTCAAAGTCATTGGAGACAATTATCAAAACTATCAATATGGGCACAGTGTTGCACTTAATGGGGATTGGGCAGCAGTTGGAGCAAGAGACGGTTCAGCGTCAGGCAGTTATCCATTTGAAGGTTCAGTTTATTTTTATAAAAGAACAAATGCTGAATGGAATACTAACTGGTTACGCACACAAAAACTGACACCGAGCAGTGCCGATAATTTTGGGCATTTTGGTTATGATGTAGAAATTGATGACACTCAAACAATTGTTGGTAGTGATTATGCGGGCGAAGCTCATATTTATTCACTCAGTGGCAATATTTGGGGAAACGAAGTTTCTTTACCAAATCCAGGAGAAGCTCCCGGAGCTTCAAACCGATTTGGAAGATCAGTGGATATAGATGGCGATATAGCCATAGTCGGTGCAAGATATGATGGTGTAAGCTATTATGAAGGAGCTGCCTATATTTTTGACAAAAATTATCTCGGTGCAGGCAATTGGGGCAGAAGAATTGATCTCAAAGAAGATGTTCCTGGTTACAGGCATTACTTTGGACATTCTGTAGCCACCGATAATGGTGTTGTTGTGGTAGGAGCTTACGGAAGCAATCAAGTTTATATTTATGAAAAAGATTTTGGTGGAGCAGATAATTGGGGTAAAGCACATGTTCTGACAGGTACAGGAATTTCCAATGGGGATGATTTTGGGTACAATGTAGCCATTGATGGAGATTGGATTGCAATAGCAGCAAGAGATGAAGGTGCCGTTTACATATTCCATTACGGAGCCGGTACTTGGTCAGAGGTTGACATAATTGAACTTCCGACTTCTCCTTATGCTTATACTCCTTATTCTGTATCTTTAGATCTTCCTTATGTTGCAATTGGTGGTGCCCGTAATGCTGATGCATATTTATATATTGCTGACCAACAAAATACAGCAGGAGAATGGAGTTTAGTTGAAGTATTAGAACCTATTGAAGATGGTGTAAATTTTTCTCAGGATGTAGCGGTTTATGGAAATCAAGTTCTTGTATCTGATTCCGAAAGCCGCGAAATTGAAGGTCGAGACACAGTTGACGGGTGTGCATATTTCTTCCCTACTTCTCACGATTTTGATGGGAAACCGTGGGGACAATTCACCATTATTAATTTTGAAGCCGGTGATGGAACAGTTGAGGGACTCGCAGACTGGATGTATAGCGAAGCAGGTTCGCCTTATTTTGAAGCACAACAACCGGTTTATGCTTATGAAGATATGCAATGGAGTACAACAGAAGGTGGCGGAAGGCACGCAACCGAATCAAGATTGAATAGAAGTGGTTCTGATTTACTAGATGAGTTAGTTAGCGAAGATGTCAGTTTCACAATGGATGGTTTGAGTTTATCATCTTTCAATCATATTAATACTGCTGATATGGGTTCAACTTGGGACGATACTACTCCATACGGAGCCGGTGATAACAGGTATTATGACGGTGGTACCGGAGAAATAAAATATAACGGAGTAACAAAACTGAAATGGGAAAATATGGTTTACAACCTGACCGTTCCGTATCCTTTCCAACAATCAGCTGGCAATTATAGAGTAGGAACTGGTGGTTCAATTACAGGTTATGGACAGGCTTCATTAATTGTAGACGAATGTGCACAAGACTGGCTTGCTGAATTTGACCCTGACGGTACCGGTCAATTAAGATTTGATATTGAATCTTTTGCTCCGGTTCATCAAGCACTTTACGGATATTATACTGCTGAAATAATTATCAACCCTGTAGAATCAATTGAAACTTATGAATCTACTGATGCTCCGGCTGAAGGTGATGGTATTAACTGGAGTGTTGAATTTGATCCAGCCGGCATTGATTTTGTTTTTGCAGACATTGATTTTGGTACAGGTGACGGTAACGATTTAGTTGTTAATTTTGTTGATCAACAGCCTGAACAACCGGATTTACCTGATGGATTATTTGAAGGTGATGCTTATTGGCATTTCGGAACAACTTTTAATACTTTTGAAACTTCTATAACATTTGATTTAAGTATGATAGGAAATATTCAAAATAATACAGGTGTGCGAATTTATCACCGTGAAGGAGTCGGAGATGATTGGGAAAGATGGAACGCTATTGAATTGATCGGTCAAACTCAAATTCGTGCAACAGGTGTGACCGGTTTTAGCGATTGGATGCCGGCTTCAGAAGATGATCAAACTCTACCAATCGAACTTTCCACCTTCAACGCAACTCAAACATCAGCCAATTTTGCTCAATTAAATTGGACAACGCAATCGGCAACA
>JAOZMR010000305.1 GCA_029934215.1 Pontiellaceae bacterium
CAAGAAATGACCCAACCAGCAACCCCACCAACGTTCCAATAATTGGAAGAACCGCAGAACCCAGCATCGCTCCGACAATTCCGCCAATAAAACAGGCGAATCCCGCCCATTTTGATCCGCCCTTCTTCTTGATTCCGTAGAACCCAGCGACCGCCTCAAGAACCTCAACGACGATGCAAACCAGAAGAAACAGAATCAGCGTTCCAAGGTTTGGAAAACCCAGCGTCAATGTGGAGATCAGCCCCGCCCCCAAGAGAACCCACGTCCCCGAAAAACTGAGCATGGACAGAAGAATTCCAGCGACACACAACAACGCGATCAAAACAAACAACAACACATTCAACGCAACCCGCCCGCCGGACTTCATGCTCTCTGTCGCCGACTTCCACCAACTTGAATCAGCGAGAACCGGACTATCCGACAGCACATTTGTTTGAAGCGATAGAAGATTGTTATTGGTTATTGGAGATTGGTTATTTGTGTAAACGCGAGATGAGCGCATTGGATCGGAGTTCAAAGAAGGCTCAATATCAGATTGTCCCTGTTCGTTTGATTCAATGGCGGACTCCGCCTCACCACACCCGCACAGCATGGAAAGACAAAGCCCAACCCAGCAAAAGGTTCGAAAGCGCAATCGTAGTTTCAGAGAAGAGCAGATCCAGTTCATTTTTCAAAATCCATACATAGAGAAAAGAGATTACGCAGGCAAAACGTTTGAGTCAAATGAAACCAATTTTCCGACGCCATTTTTTACTGGGATATGGAAGCTTCCAGTTCCCAAAATCGTGAGCAAGATGCTCCCGCCACTATGATGAAAGTGGCGCAATTCAACTTGCGAGACAAAATCTAAAAAACTGCGTTTTGCATGAGAGCTGGTATTCAACGGTGAACACCCATCTCTCCTTGCGTTCTCTGCGCTCTCTCGCGGTTAAAAATCTCTTCTGGTTCAAAAGCGGCGATACGGAATACCTTTATCGCCGTACTCCAACTTTTCTTTCAAGCTACTTTAAATCCTCGGAGCGGTCGGTTGTCACCTGATAGGCTTTGAGTATTCTTGCGCCGGATTTTTTTACGGCGTTGCGATCCAATACAATCTTCCGACCATTGGAAGATTCAAAAACGATAAAGTCGTTACCCTCGCCCGCTTCGATCAATTCGATCATGTGGCGCAGGCTCTTCACGAGTTCTCCGTTCACGGTTTCGATCTTCTGGAAAAACTCATCGTGATATCCCTCGAAAAACCTGCCGCCGAAACTTCCAAACCTTGGAAAAATTCATCAGCCACGCTGAAAGCGCAGCGATAAATAATTTTTGTATTCAAAAATAGTGACCAACGGAAACGATTCAAGAGCGCAGTGAACTCAAAGGCCCAAGAATTGACCGCCAAAAACGCTAAATTTTCGCTAAACAGATTACAGAAACCCTCTTTGTGCGAGACAGGCTTTAGCAAGCGACGCTTTCTTCAAACAACACGTCCGGACATAGGTCTTGCCCGTTCGGCCACTGAATGCTGCCCATAAAGGGGCGAACCGAACTAAAATAGCCCTTTTCCTTCAGTTGCTTGAAGAATCCTTTTTCCAGATACGGCTTCATATCAAAAACTCTTGATTCCCCATTATCAAACGTGAGCGAAATCACATAATCATCCTCTGGTTTCACATCTTTTATTCGCGGATTCATACGCCCCCCTCTACTTTAAAGGATCAATTTTGAATACTTCTTCACCCTCAGAAGCCAACGCCCAGTCTGCCATAAGATCTTCTTTATGAATCTCAATCCAAGCCTTGATCAACTTTTGTTTATTCGGCTTCAACGTTCCCATTATCATTTCACCGTCAGGAATCGAAAACACAGCCTCTTCATCCTGATATTTCACATGGATATGCGGCGTATGATGCCGCCTGTTGTCGAAATAATACATCGAGATAATGATTCCATAAAACATAGATATAATCGCCATACTCAACCTCCCTTTCTCTAAACTCTACACAACTTCCAAGCATTGGAAAAATTCTATCGCCACGAAAGAGCGCAGGGAACTCAAAGGTCCAAGAATTGACCGCTAAAAACGCTAAATTTTCGCTAAACAGATTGCCATTTCACTTCGTTTAATTGCCGCACAAGAATGCTGTCTCTCTTCCTCCGGTCGAGTCTGGACTCGCCACTTTCAATACGGGAATGGCATGAGTGGCTATCGCAAAGCCGCTTCGATCGTATCTGCCGACAAATCCGCGCCGCACTCCCACTCCACAAAATAGCCACCATTAAAAATCTGCTTAAACGAAGGAAAGCTTTCCAACGCACGGAACGCCTCATATTTAAGATAAGGCATCACATCGAAAAAACCCATTCTTCCATCTTCGGTCGTGATCTGAAGGGTATAATCCTCTTTCGGCTCTACATCCTTTATCGTCATTATTCCAACCCCTTAATTTTGAATGGTATTTTACCATGCACCGCAAGCTCCCAATCTGCTAGCAAATCCTCCTTGCGGAGTTCAATCCAAGCCACGACGATTTTCTGTTTTTGAGGAGGAATTTTTCCAGCCAGCAACTCTCCCTCAGGGATTGAATAAACAGCGACCTGCCCCTGATACTCCACATGAATGTGGGGCAATTTATGCTTCTCCACATCCCGAAAAAACATACGCACCAAAACTCCGTAAAACATTGATATTGTCGGCATATCCGAACCTCCCTTTTTCTAAACTCTACACCACTTCCAACCCTTGGAAAACCTGCCGCTCCGCCCAGAACCCTCGAGGTAATAACATCTTTGCGTCTCTGCGTTAAGATTCGTTCCTATTCGATTCCAAGCATTGGAAAAATCGTCTAATGTTAAAATTAGAGAACTATCGTAAACCACCCGTATCGATTACTCAACGGTTTAAGCTTTAAGCTCACCGTGTTTTTTTCGATTTATACGCTTCAAGCTCCCAAAATCGGGAGCAAGATGCTCCCGCCACAATGATGGAAGTGGCGCAATTCAACTTGCGAGACAAAATCTAAAAAACTGCGTTTTGCATGAG
>JAOZMR010000003.1 GCA_029934215.1 Pontiellaceae bacterium
GATAATGATGAATTGCCCCAGAGCATAGCGTTTTCAATGGGTCGCGGCACTAGCAGGATGAATTGGGGGTTTGCATGAGGTCTGATTGGTTTAAGGAAGAGCTGCTCGTAAGCGGAAGTATCCTTGCTTTGCTGTTGTGTGATCGGTTCGACGGTAGCGTGCCGCTCCGTCGGGTGCTCCTGGTGCGGTTTCGGCAGTTGTCCAGTTGCCGGCGGCGAGGTCGTCTGCTGTGATGACGTCGATGGTGATGTGTCCAATGGAGTCTAGCGCTCGGATTGCTGTTTCGGCGACGGGTCCGTCGTCTGTGTTTTTCATGACTAATAGCTTTCCGTTGATCCGGTTTTCGCCGTATGCAAATTCTAGCCCGTTCGGAATTCCGTTACTATTGTGGTCGAGTTTGAACTGTATGTCGGTGTCGGTGGAGAGTCCTCGGCGTTCGAGCCATGCTTGAAATCCGTAGAGATCTATGATTGCGGGGTCGTGTTCGTAGGCGCCCATGTCAACGGAAGTGCCTTGCTGGCGTGGGTTGTTGTTTAGATCGGTTCCGGTCGAGGCGCTGTTTGTGCCGCTGTCTACACAGGGTGAGTAGGATAGTAGTGTGTAGTTTCCATTTTCTGCTGCGCGAAAGAATGGAACGTCGGTGATGTTTCCTTCGCCTTCTGCGAGTGGAATAGCGCGTGAATATCGCAGGGTGCTGCTTTCGTAATCTGCTCCGGTTACGGCTGTGTTTTCGAAGAAGATCGAGTTTGTTGTTGCTCCGTTGTGTAGTCCGCCACCTGCTGTTTGTGCTGCGTTTCTGATGAGTGTGCAGTTTATGAGTGTGCTTTTATTTGCTCCGCCGCCGGTTTGGCTGGCTGTATTTTCGATAAGTAGTGAGTTTACGACGGTGGTCTCGTACGCTCCTCCTCCAAAGACTGCTTGGTTGGATCGAAAGGTGGTGCGGTCAGCGGTGCCGTTGTAGCTTCCGCCGCCTTGTGATGTCGCGGTGTTGTTGGAGATGTTGCATCCATTTAGTGTGGTGTATGCGGATGCTCCGCCATTCGCCGCGTTGTTGCCGTCGAAGCGGCAGTTGTTTGCGGTTCCGCGCAAGATGGCGCCGCCGTTTTTGCCGGCGGTGTTGTTGCTGAATATGCAGTTTGTGGCGATGAGTATGGCGTCGGCTGACGATGCGGCAGCTAGTGCTCCTCCGTTTACGGAGCTTCGGTTTCCGGTGATGATGCAGTCTTGAACGGTTAACCTGCCCTCTTGCACATGTATAGCGCCGCCATCTGTTGTGCTGTTCCCGTTCCGAAGGGTGAGCTGTTTGAAAACAACTGGATTGGTGACGCCCAATTCTTCTAAGATATTGATCTGAGCAATGCGGTTGGTGGCGATTGGCTGAATGATTACAGTTTCGGCATCGCTTCCTTGAATGGTCACTGCATAGCTTCTTATGGTTAGTTCAGGCTCATTGTATATGCCTGGCTCGAGCAGAAGTGTATCGTTGTCTTGTGCTAGCGCTTGAATCGCTGTTGTCAGATTTGTGAATACCACGCCTGTGACGGTGTTTGATACACGGTTTGCGGCTTGCAACGCCGGCGAAATGCAGAGGAGAAATATGAGACAGCAACGGGTGTAGGTTTTCATATTCATGGTTTGGTTCCTTTTTCGTGTGCGGTGTTTAGGCTTCTCACTGGAATTTCTATGATTGGACTCATCGGATGGTCGGTGGCGATTCTGATCAGTGCGTTGGCGAAGTTCGTTTGTTCGGGTTTGATTTGAACCGTTATCTCTACGGTGTTTTCTGTTTTGTGAACAAAAAGCTGTAATGCGGGGTCGGTTGATTCGACGGAGCGGATTTCAAATGGTTCGTTGAATACGGATCGAAGTGTAATGCGTGCGTTTAGGGCGGTTCCACGGGTAAAGCTTAGCGATTTTGGGTGTACGGAAAATGGGAGGGAAATTGTTCCAATGCATGGAATAAATACGATTGGCATGTCTGGATGATCCGTCAGAATTGGAATGTCGCTGGAAAACGGTCCAGGTTTGTCGGCGGGCAAAATGATGCCGATTTCATGTCGCAGGGCGGGTTTATCGGTGATGAATGTGGCTTCTAGTTGTCCTTGTTGCTGACCAGGTTTAAGCGAGAAAGGAGCATCTTGCGTCACGACTTCAATGCGACCTGTCTGGCAGGTTCCGAGCGCAACGAGTCCAAAATCGATCCGTTCGGGTTCGCACATGATCGGTGAGGTGATTGTACCTTGAATGAAGAGAGTCAGAAAACGCATTTTTTTGTCGCCGCGTTCGCGATATCCGATGAGCAACTCGCGATCCTGTCTTCCTCGTTCATTTTCGAAAGTGAAGAAAACGGGAAATGCAATAGATTTCCCGGATTGAACTTTTCGAAGTTGTAAATCGGCGATTAGGCAGTCGCAGGATGGATCTATCGAAACGATTTCGACTGATTTATCCCCTGTGTTGTGTAGCGAAAAAAAGCATTCAGCTCCGATATCGGTCTGCGGCAGTTTCCCGAAATCGAACATTGCGGGAGATCCTGTCAACGCGGCGTTCGCGTTGAAAACGAAAAACCCGGTTAATAGCAAACCAATGCCAACGTGCTTTTTAAGGATGGATGCTACGGATTCCATATTTCGTATTATCTTTTAGCACGGATACGGAAGAACATCGCTTTTTGTCCGTTTACTTGCAATGTGCATTCACCTACGGTTTCGGTCGGCGGAAGATTAGTGTGAACTGCCACCCAATTGGTCGTGCTCAGATTTCCGCTTAATGCCTCAACGATCTGGCTTGCCTCGCGTCCGCCCTGCCAAACAAGTCGGACTTGGCCGATGTCTGCGTTTGGCTCGATGGCTGTGATTTCAAACTTGGAATCTGGATCGGTTGGATGAGTGTCGGCAATCCATTCTTGTTTTGTGCTGAAACCGTCGCGATCGAGGTCGGCATTCGGGTTGCGATCGGTGCCGCTGAGTCCGATTTCCGTCAGCCACCATTCCGGCATTCCGCCGCCGCCTGGAACAAGAACCGGATCAAAGAGAGCCTGAAGGGTGGAGGGAGTGGTCAAACTGAATGTGGTTAGCTGATTGCTGCCGCTACCCGAGCCGCTCCATCCGGCGAACGTCCATTCTTCGTCTGGAGTGACGGTTCCGCTTAGTTGCGAGCCCGCTTTATACCAGCCGCTGGAAAGGTCGACATTTCCGTGATCGGCAACGACTTCTAGCCAAAGGTTTGTGCGCCAATTCCAGTTTAGTGTGGAGTCGGTATTTAGAGTGAACGCAAACTCCGTAGATCGTCCGTTGAGCGGAACACTACCGCTACCCGACCATCCGTAGCAGAGTCTTTGTATTCCGTTGGAGGTGACTGTGGATTCTGCGACTTGACACTCGATGCGATTGCCTGCGAACAAAAAGGTTTCGCCAGACGGCGGAAAGCTGATGCCGTCGAGCGCCGATGCGACCAACAGTTGAAGTAGAGGAGTCAGCTCGTTAGAAAGAGCCGCAACATCTGCGCGTACCGCAGGCGGCGAAAAAAGAATCGTTTTTTCAGCGACTGGCGTGCCCGCTTTACCGTAGAGACGGAGGATCAGAGGTGTTCCTGATTCTGGCTCGAGCATGGACCCGTCCAATGCTTGGAAGTTTGCGAGATTGAAATATAGCTCTTTTTCCGTTGGAACGCTATCTCCACAAATGCTTAGCAACGGTGCCGCAGCGTTCGAGATGCTCAGTGTTCCGATCCACCCAGCGCCAGCACGATCGATATCGGTGATCATTTGCTGAGCTGTATTTCGCCATTCGCCAGCGGGCAAGGTTTGCACGCGTACGAGTTCTCCTTCAGGCAATTGGTTTTCATCAAAGACGAGGCGAACATGATACGCTGTGTCGGCAGAAGCATTTTCCACGCGGAAAAGAGAATTACCTGCGGCGGTGATGGCACTGCGCAATTGGCGGTCGGCGCTGCGTCGCGCATAGGCATCGCCTTCTGTGCTACCGAGTATCGGCTGTTTATCAATCCGCAAGGAAGTTGCAGGCAACGTTCCATCCTCGTCGAGAAAAATTTGAAGCTCGGCTGTGGCAGGGGGTTCTGCTGTGCGCAACAGTACATCAAAACTTCGCGATCCAAGATTTGCAACCACATATTCGGCAGCATAGGTCGAAAGGATAGGTAGACTCATGGCTCCCAAAAGCAGGAGAGTGATTTGTCTGATTTTATTTTTTTTGCAGTTCATCGGGATTTCCCTTCATCAGATATAACGGCATTGTTTGCTCCGAGTGGCATGGACTGGCCTGCGAGACCGTTGCTTGGACCGCGCCGCACCAGTCCGGCTTTTCCGCGCCGCTTAATAATGGTTTCGCCTCCAGCAAGAATCGTGACGCGCGAATGCCCAGCCGCCTTTAATTTGAGTGCCGTTTTTGCAGCCGACCCGTCACCGGAATCGATCAGCACATAAAGGGGTGACGGAGCGCCGGAAGCGGCAGACAATGCTTTGGAGCTGTTTCGGCGATCTTTTTCTCCAATATTTGGAAGATTTCGTGATATACGGAAACTCGGCAGCTCGCTACCGAGATCAACGTTTTCGGCAAAGAGCAAGTCATCTTGCGTAGCGGATGATTTGGAAGCTTTCGTCTTCGCCGGTTGCTCCGGGCGCAGATCGATCACGACAATATCGTCGGCATTTGCTGTCATAGGACCTGTGAGTTGCTGATAGCTTGTGTAGCTTACCAAGATCGATTTCAGACCAGACGGCTCATCAGTCTGACCATGAATATCGCACCAACCCGCGTATCCACCAGCCAGTCGGTCCGCCTGCACCTTACCGGACTTTTCTACAGCCATCGCAGCGGCAGCTTCTCCGGCAATATCAGCGCCTAATCCATCATCAAAAAAGACGACGGAACCAGAAAACGGTTTTTCAAGTGCCTCACGCAGTGGCATATTCATGGCGTTTGGAAGAGATCCAGCAAGAAATGCAGCGCGAGAGCGCAGATCAATCAGAATCGGCGGATTTTCTGACAGAAGTTGTCGGTTTAGTTGCGCAGGAGATATCGCGTTTGCAGCACCGGCAAGCAGTGCGGCACAGAGCAATATAGAGTATATTTTTTTCATGAGATGCCTTTGCTGTTTTTAGTAATTATTCCGGTTTCCATTGGCTTACACTCTCGTCCATATCGATGAAAATCACCGCAATGCGAGGGATTTCGAAATCGGCACCGATGCGTCGAGCTCCATCCATCTGCACGGTCAACCAGCGACCTGCTGATGGATCGTGCATACGCAACGCTCTGATTTTTTCTGGGCCAATCTGGCGGATCATATCGAAAGCCGAATAGCCAACCGGGAATCCGGAATAGGTCAAAACGCTGACGCCTTCTGGAAGATCGATGGGTTCGGATTCCGATGGACCGAAATCGATCAACTGTGCGCGATCGAAGCCGAGCCAGACAAACATTCCAGTATCGAGCGCGAAATCGTCTCCTTGAAGTTGTCCCGCCTGATCTCGCCATGCACGTTTGACAACCATTTCCGGCCAGAGTTGCTCGTAGGCCAACACCTCGATCAGGTTTGCGGAAGTCCGCCAGTGTTCGAGAAGTTCGAAGGAGGTGGATGCGCTCTCAAGCATATGCGTTGTGACGGGTACGGCATTGCGTTCGGCGTAGACTCCTCGGAGCGATGGTAGCGCACCGGAGATGATTCGGGTTCCTTTTGCAGTCTCATCCAGCCACGCAGTATGTCCGGTTAGCAACGCGGGAAACTCCTTGCGAGTGGCACTGCGAGTCATTGGAGCAGAACGTAACGACGCAAGATGGAGCAGGCGTAGATCGTTGATATCTGGGTTGAGTGAATTCTCTGCAAAGAATACCCACTGACCGTTGATTACTGGTGATGATTCATCATACGGGGTTTCCGTCAGACGTGTTTCACTACGGTTTCGAAGATCGAACGAATATAGATCCAGTTGCCCATTGCGATTATCTTGCCAAACCACGACCGGACCCGAGATGGATGGGCGATATTGCCCCGCAGGATTTTCGGTGATTCGCGTTGAATTACTGGTTTCAAGATCCTGAAGATATATTTCGCCGGGACCAACATCGCGCCAGTCCTGCCAGACGACACGATCTGTTTCGACTTGCGGATCAAGCTGATCGGTAGTTGTTGGATCGACAAAACGTTCTTCGCCTGAAATTAGATTTTTCGCGTACAACTGATGTGGTGCTGAAACATTACGAACATCACGCCTTTGCCAAACCACCCAAGGCCAGTCGATCGATGGGTTGGTCTCATCGGTATCCGTCAATGCAGAAAGCACCTGCGTTATGCGGTTTGTATCGGTCAGATCGCTAGAATAAACCGCCCAGGTGCTGTCTTCCTGGCGTCCCTGCCAAACCACGTAGCGCCCGTCGGTTTTTGGACGATCTTGAGTGGTATCCGCTGAAGTGACGGCAAACGCTGGAGTATTCATTGCGACATTACGCGCCCAGACTTGCCACTGTTCTCCGGAGCGATCAACCCAAACAACCCAGTCCCCTTTGCCGTGCATACGTTGCACCCCGCTTCCGGATGATGCCACTTCGGAATCTTCGCCACCGAGTTCCTCGACCTGCACATAGGTTTTCGACCAGATCATCTGGTTCAGCGCGTTGCGAGCGGTTGCGCGGATTGTGTACCAGCCAGGATAAACCTGAATGTCGTCGTTGTTCTTGCCGTCCCAGGTGAAGTCCGAACCGACGTCGGCGAGCACGTCCGGCTCAGTGCTTCGAACTGGATTCGTGGTTGAGCAGTCGTATCCATAATGAAGATCATTATTCCACTGATACGAAACATACCCATCGTTCGTATGCACGCCGTTCGGCAGATTTGGGAAGACCCGCAATTCATAAGCCGCATCGGTTAGGTTTGAAATGACAATCGGTGTTCCGACAGGAGCTGAAGGTCGGATATAATTTCCATCGAGAGACCAACGATAGGTGCTGACCCCAGCCCCGTCGACTTGGAAGGTCACAGTACGCTCCGAAGAAGGAAAGACAGGCATTGTGGTCAAATGCACCGTCGGAGAATCTGCAACAACCGTCCAAGAAGCCGTCAATGCTTCACTTTCATTCGGATAATCACCGAGAGCAGAGCGAGCAATAACCTCCAGCAGGTAATCACCCGGAGTAATTGCATCAACTTGCAACGCACTTGCTCCTGCGGTGTCTTCGCTCCAGACGCCGCCATTCAGACGCCATTTATAGAACTCGACGGCTTCTCCCGAAACATTCAGCTCGAACACAGCGGGTAGAGTTGGAGAAGTCGGAACACCAGAAATGCGAGGCCACGCTTTAATTTCGCTGAAGATTTCGATCTGAACCGTTCGGGGCAATGGACCCGATGGCGCATTGAAGGTTATGCGGGTTTGACCGGGGCGAGCACTGGCCAGATCAGCAAGTAGCGAAATTGTCGATCGGTCGGAATTGAGCGTCAGAACGGTTCCGTCTTCTGCCGGATCCAAAACATGAACGACGGCGGATTTTACATCTTCCTCGTTCATTGCGGCATCGACTGCACGATAGAATATTGTAGTTGTTCCGAGCGGCAGAGAGAACGGATATGCCGGCAGCCAATCATCTGCAGGATCTGTTTTATAGTAGATCGAAACTGGGCTTGCGTCTTCGGATAGGAAATATAACTGAGTCGTGCGGGTGATGTAGTTGGTTCCGTCGCGCAGGCTATGCTCGCCACTAAATTCAAGCGTTGTTTCCGGTGGACTCGTGTCGGATTGATCGACTTCATATGACATTTCATATTCAAGCGATCCCGCTGTGACGATATCGAAAATATGTAGCTCATCTAGTCGCGTGTTGCCTTCCTTGAGGTAGCGAGTGGATGTCCAGTAGTTGTTGGAATTGATGCGCGTTCCGTCGGCTCGTAAAACTTCGCCAATTTTGCGTCGGTTCTGCGCAGGATCATTGATGCGTAGATAAACGGCGCCATCCGTCATAGACGTTCCGGTTATTTTCCACCCTCCGTTTGTAGCGATGATGCCTGTGTTGGAAACCAGATTGACTGGAAGAACATGGCCTTCGCTTTCGTAGAGAGCATCCGGAAGTTGGTCTGTATCGCGGTCTGTATCTGCTAGAAAATCGCGAACTCGGTCGCGTCCAACCCTATCGTTAAGCACTTCATGCAGAATAAAATGTGCATCCATGGAGCGAATCAGAGAAGTCTCCTCGCCGCCGAATTCTGGAGCATGTGTGTAGGATGCTTTAAACTCAGTGAACGTTCCCGACAAAGACGTGATCATGTCCCATGCTGCGGTTTTCGATTGACCGGGTTCAAGGTCTCCGACGTCAACCGTGAGCGTAGCGCGGTCGAGTGGCAAATCCATAACACGGCACCCGATCAGACGGGCAATGAGCAACAAGTTCTGTTTGTTTTCAACAATGCGTGGTTGTTCAGAGCGAATGACAACACCGCGTGCGGCGCCGTAGCCCGAGTTTTTTATGAGCACGCCGAGAGTGAACGGAATCGGAGCCTCTACAGCTTCGGTATAAGGATCGTCGCCCTGCACGTCGCGGGGTTGAAAATAGGTGATTTCGAGTTCGGGCTCTGGCTTGACGGTGATCTGGTCTGGAATGGCAAACATAACCTGGTCTGGGATGATTTCGCCGCGCATATTTCCGGCTAGATCGCAATGCACATAGAAGCGTGCTCCTGCCGGATCCTGTCCTCCCGCTCCGGTTTTTGGAACGATGAACCACTTGACTATTGCGGTCGCGCCCGGAGCAATATTTCCGTCGCCATCCACTCCGCTAATGTTAACTAACTCTGGCTGACGCACCCAAAAATCATCCGTAGAATCATCTTCAGCTCCGCCGCTCTGCGGTTTCGTAAAGCGGAGGGATGCGGTGAAGCCAGTGATCGGATCGACAGCATCATTATTTGACACCTCCAACGTGGCAAGAAAACCGATGCGCTCCAGCGTTAACTCCTGAAGGATCTCGATTTTTGCGGCGGCACAAAAGCCTTCGTACTGCTGTTGCGCGGCGGCTCGATGCGTCCCAACGCCAAGAAGAAGCAGGACACTGAGCAGTATGGTTTTTATGGAACAAGTATGATTTCGGTATAATTTTATAGTCATCGGGCACCTCCTTTTGGGCGAGCCGGTGTATCATGAGTGGGTTGTAAATTAGGGAACTGTACGCCGCACAAATGACGCACCAGTACACCGTCGGCATAGAATGCGATATCTTCATGCAATTCAAATGTGAAGACATCTTCCGTGCGTCCGGTGTTGCGTACGGCTTCAACCGGCAAAATCGTATCGTTTGGACCCGCCAGCCAGTCGCCTGCCTGAATGTCTTTAGCGAGTGTCCAGCCCGTTCCGTCGACCCAGATCCTGTGTTCATCGGTGGTTTTAAGAACGGTTCCGTTTTTCAGTCGCAGTTCGCGGATGGAAACTGCAGGTCGTTTAAAGGTCTCCGTCACACGAGCAATGTCTCCTCTTTCAGGACCGGTACGCACAACATCGCCTGGCTTGATCGCTTCGATCGTCAACGTACTGCCGTCCGCTAGCAGAACAGGCGTTCCAGCTGCAAAACAACCGCCGCCGCCAGATGGGAACCCGCCCCCGCCACCACCACCGGCGTATCCGTCCCCTCCAGAGCCACCACTGCTTGACCCAAGTACATCTGCCAGACAGAACAACCATTGATACATAGGAGACAGATTGACAGGGGCTTTGTCTTCGGCAGTGCTGACTAAAAACGACAGCTTTCTTTTTATATTCTCGATTTTTGTACCAGACATTGAGCCGTATCTTCCATTTAGATACGAAATCAGTTTTAGAACCGATTCCATGAAGTCATCTGTGCATGGATTATATTGTGGTGCCTCCCCTCCGGACGATTTTCTTGCACGACTCGATCTGCTTTGGGAGCTAGACGAGCTTGCACCGTTTTCGCCAAGATAAGTAACCGTGTATGGGATTTCGATTTGCTGCATGGGCGCCAATTCCGGCAAATAGCTAATCGCAGGGATGATCGATGCGTTCGGCAGTTGCATCCCTTCCACGGTGAAGTCAGTCATTTTGATCAACCCATGATTTTTTGCGGTAGCCGTAAACGTGTGTGTGAACGGACCTGCCACTGTTCCAAAATCAGTATAAATCGGATCAACCACGAGTACAGGTGCCGGCACATAGGTAGAGAATGTTTGTTCGATCTTAATCTCATAGCGATCAGTAAACGGAACCGGAACAACAGAGAATTTCACAGTAACCAATTCGCGATACAGTTCCGCTTCGACTGAGGTGGTTAGATCGGCTTCGACTTCCGTCGTTCCGGCCTGAGTTGCGTGCCCAGATGCAGAAACCTGCCAGTGCCAACGACCTTCCATAAGGTCCGGAACTTCGACATATCCCGAAGAATCCGTACGGAATCCAGTCCGTTCAGTGCCATCGAGCGCACTGCGCAGACGAACCGATGCGTCCGGCACGGTTTGACCCAGTGAATTATTGATCTGGAATGCTAGCCGACCTCGGGATTCGGACGTGATTTTAGAGTACAGATTAACGTGAGTTTCCGTCACGGAATTCGTTCCGGTAATGAAAAGTCGGTCGCTGTAGTAATCTAGATCAATCGAATCGTCAGGGGTGTAAACGACCTGGAAGGTAAATAGGTCGCCTGGTGCGAGATCCGGCAACGCATAACTTCCGTCCGCTTCTGGAGTAAGAGCCACCTGCATCCATGGGATCACAGGCGCGGTCATTCGTACGCCTTGCAACGTTTTGAACCCATCATTGCGCAACTCGACATCGGTCGACCGGATCGAGCCTCGGTTCAGGCTCATATCGACGTATCCTTTGGACGGCGCGGTAACGGTGATCAGCGGTAGCGGTGTTGTCACCGTTACGACTGCATCAAATGGAACGCGCGCGCCTTCTGGTGTGACGATTTCGAAGCGGCAATTGAAGCCAGGAAGAACATCTTCCGTTGCGTTTAGCTTCAGTTCAATCGGAACCAGCTCGCGCGGTGGCAAGCTGAGGGTTTCAACCTGATGAACTGCACCGCTGACGCTACTCAGCGACAACACATTCGTCACGCCGTCAACGACCTGCCAAGCTGTAAATTCTGAGGTCAGGTTGGTGAACATGAAACTGCCTGGATTGTAGGCGTTCAGACGAAGAGTCAACTCATCATTAGCTGCCATACGCACACTGCCTTCTCCTGGACGGAAATAAGCCTGATAGATGGCGGCTTCCGCCTGATTAAGTCGATCGTGTACCTGCGGGTGACTTGCCCAAACTTTAGCGGTTCCGCTGATTCCCTGAGGAATATCGCGCTCGACAGAGAAATCTCCGTTTTCATCCGTCACGGCTTCCACAAACCAAGCGAACCCGTCTAGGGCCAAACCAACATGGACTGGCACGTTAGGCTCGCGGTCGCCGCTTTCGCGATCGTAAGCATATCCGCTAACAGTCATTGTGTCGCCGGCAAAATACGCGGCGCGATCTGGCTGACCGAGCGCGGTATAAGACGTGGCTTTCGGTGTGATGCGCAACCTTCCACTAAGCGGACCAGAAATCTGTTCCGTACTCTGTCCGCATTCATGATAAATATGCGCGGCGTCCACCCGAATAAAGGCGGTTTCCGATTCGCCGAGAGCTTCTGGAATGATGATTTCAGGCAAGGTGAACTCAACCGAATCGCCTGCGGAAATACGGCGGAATCCGCGTTGTGAATCCGGTGTAGCAATCAGCGATGATTTCGGCATCATGATATCTAGTTTGCTAACTTCCGTTTGATTTTCGTCCAGAACCAATACGCTTAAATCGCCTGGCAGATCGTTTCTCCACATCACAAGATCCACAGGAACCTGACTGTGATTGAAAATCCTAGCTTTCGGAGTGCAGGCTGCGCCCGCCACTGGCTGATCTTCGACAGTGATCTGAATTTCTATTCCACCAATAACGGCTTCTTCCGTTTCGAAGACGGCTTGATAGCTAACCGATGCGCTTGGATCATCCAATGCTTGGATAATTTGGGCGCTAAAGGTCTGAATATCACCGGCAGATGTGCAAGGCAAAACAGCTTCAAGAGCTGTTGATGCGGACTGCGGCACAGTGCGACTTATGCTAGATCCGGCTACGGTGCGGGTCAGTTGAAGTTCCGATGCCTCAAACGTGGAGTCGTCTGTGCGGTTGGTCACATTCACACGGCAAAGATCAAAGTAATCAATCAGCGCATTGGATTCACTTTCCGGATTTACGGATAACCCAAATTCGAGATGGAAGACGGGTAATTGGCGACCAGCGCTCTCGGTACCCTCGCTGTTCACGCCGCGGACTTCATAAAGAATAAGATCACTACCAGTTAGACCACTGTCAGAAAAGACAGTACCTGTCAGCGGCGCATCATTCAGTTTGCTCCCATTACGGTAGAGATTCACACCACTATGCTCTGCGCGAACCTGCCAGCTGATGCGCGGAATCCCGTTGGTGCCGACCAATACATCTGTGCGAGTTACGCCCGGCAATTGCATATCGATTTCTGCATCGTTGGACAAAATCTCGTTTCCGTTGCGGTCGACGGAGGCAACAACATAAGTCCAACTGCCGCGAGCCGGATTGTCAATCCAATAGCGAGTGTCGGCGCTGATGCGGTCGCGCAACAGAGTTCCATTCCGATACAAACGGAATTTATCAGGTTGTTCCCCTTCGGTCGAATAGTCCCATTCGACGCGTACGCCGGAGCTGGAGAGAGATGCTGTCAGATTGGTCGGCGCCGGCGGTGGTGTTCGGTCGGACAAGCCAAGAGCTTCTGGACTTGGTGCTGCCGATGAGTTGCGACGTTCGGAGTAGACCACATAACGGTAGAAACCATCTGCTGGAGGCAGGTCTTCAAACGTAGCGTCGGTGATATTTTCCGAAACGAGTTCATCAGGCAAGGACCCAGCGGATCCATCCTGACGATATAGAGAATAGGATTCCGCTTCTGGAACCGCCAACCAAGCGAGCTGGATATTTCCGTCTGACTGATCGGTGGATGCACGCAAATCCGTCACAGCCGGAGGTGGCTCTGGAAGGGTCGTGTTGTAGAGTTCGATCTGCGTTGTGCCGTTCAACGTGGAGCCTGTATTGCCCAAAGGATCGGTAACTGTCAAAGCAAACCCAGCCATTCCGCTCCCCATCAACGAGAATAAGTCTGTTTGCCCCATCCAATTGGTTCCGCTTCCGCTGAGTGTAATATCGATTGCAGCGCTCTCTGGTGGTATGAAGCGCAATTCTGGAGTCCCAGCCGATGGTTCGTTCAGTTGCAGGGCAACTTCCATGGTTATCGTGTTTGTAACCTGAACAAGACCTGACGGACTGACGCTCAGAATTCCAACTGGCGCGGTGGTATCCAGCACCATTTCCAGCCCCGATGGGGCGGTTGGCACAGAGCGATTGCCCGCGAAGTCCGAGCCGCTCACGCGAACAACCAATGGTCCAGAGCCCGCGACACTCTGCACATTATATCTGCATCCAAAACGACTTGGAGCCGTATTGCTAACCGTCAGCATTGTCGGTCCGCTGGCCGCTGCGGGCTGCACAGTAATGACGGGTAGACCGGAAATCGGTTCAGAAGATGTGAGTTCAATTTCGAGCAACCCCGTCCCGGTCGGACTGGTTTTGTTGTACGAGATGCTGAAGGTTGGAGACGTGGAATCAAAGCTATTCGTGATCACATTAGACAACTCTGAAAGATTGCCCGCATTGTCACGGCCAACCAAAGCATAATACCAAACACCGTCGGTCGGTGGGGTTTCAACGATTGGATTATCCGTGTTCCATTTTCCTTGCCAATCGGCATCGGCAAGCTGTGTGAATGGTGTGTCCGCTCTTAGCAGAGCCACAACCGTCGGAACTTCGCCTTCAGCAGGCTTCAACCATCCGAAGCGAAGTCCAGCACCCTGCTCATAAGATGGATCTTCCAACCCTGGGGCTGCAGGACTTCCGGAATCCCGTGTCACCCGACGGGTGCCTGAACGCCCAGTTCCAAAGGGATCGGAAACCGTTGCAACCAGTTCGTTTTCACCTTCAACCAGCGGCACAGATGCGCTAAATGCTCCAGCTTCGCTAGCGGTGATCTGTTGGACAACCGCGCCGTTGCGCCGCAGCGAAACTTCTGCATACGCTTCGGCAGATCCTGAAACAATTATAGAAACATTTGTCGTGATCAGCTCGTCCGCAGGAGCGGAGAGCGATGGATTTGGCGGCGGCTCAATACGAGCCGTGACATTAAATGCGCGCGTACTCAAATTTCCTGCTGTATCTACCGCTTCGATAAATATGCGGCGCGTGCCTGGCTCCAGATCGCGAATATCCCACAGAACACTCAACGCCCCGTTTGTAGCCAGCGCGACGATAGATTCATCAGCGGAAACACGCATTTCTTCCACGCCTAAAGCGGAGAATGCGCTTGCGGTTAGCACGAACGGACGAGTCAGAATGCTACCTTCCTCAATGTTGCAGCTGCTTATTTGCGGTCCGGCGGTAATGTAGTTAACCGAAACACTGACGGTTTCACTAACCTCTCCTGCCGCATTGCGATAGCGGATGTAAAGCGTTTTCAATCCGCCACCCGCCGAGAGATTCACCGTTTTGATCGGCTCGAAACTGTCGTAGAAACTGCCAGCAAACATCGAATCTTCGCTAATCTGTACAGCTTCCGCTACACGGGCTGCTAAATTCAAATCAATGCTTCCGGTACCCGTATCGCGGTTCCCACCGACCGCATCAGCAGCAGGAGTCAGAACAGGTTCAACGATTAGATACGGGGAGTGTTCGACCGTTCCCTGGAACCCATCGTCGAACACCGTGGATTCTGCGGAACCCCACCAGACGTTGGTGGCGAGTAACGTAGAGCCGGCTTCGTTCGCGGCATTGGTCTGGTTGTTGCGAACAATCGAATGATTAAGCTGAAGGGTTGAGTTACCATCCGACAACAGAGCTGTCGAATTGTACAGCAACAACGCATCTACCGTGGACAACTCTCCGCCCGCTGTTGCACGCAACGCAGTTGTGTTGTACAGCGCACTCAGAGCATCTAGCTCCGGAGCGCAACCGCTTACAATCAGCCCAGCACTGTATTCCAAACGGACATGCCGCAACACGGAGTTCCCTGCTTGCTGCTGAAGAACAATACCCGCCCAGTCACCTTCTTGTGGTTCTGGGTCGGCGGAGGTCATTATAATTGGATTCAGCGCCGTTCCGTTGGCAACAAGAAGACCCTCCTCAATAACGATCCCTGCACCGCGTGCAAAAGAGAGCGTGGCTCCAGCCGGCACCGTCAGCGTGGCTCCGTTGGCAACCGTCAGAGAGCCAAGCACATCTGTGGTGACACCGGCAGCACCCATAACGGTGTCTTCCGTGATGGTTCCCCGATACGGGTCGCTCCAAGAACGAGCGATTACTTCGTTATTTTTCTCTCCAGAATTGTTGAAACCGACGACAGCGAACCAGTTTGTAATGGTACGGTCGAGACCATCCAGCGCATAACTACGGATGTTCTTCGCTAACGTACCGATCGTGGCACGGTTGCTAACTGACTGAAATTCTTCAGAGTCCTGATAGACATAGAATCCAGCGAAACCGAATGAATTTCCGCTAAAGGAACTCCAGTCCAGAAGAGCGGCGTCGCCCGCCGTTGCTTGTACGGTCAGGTTAACTTGCGGCGGAATGGCACGCGGAAGGCGGATTTCGAGGGGTGTGACAGCGGTTTCCATGTTGCCAGCACGATCAATTGGCATGACTGCAATCCAGTAACTCGTATCCAGAGCCAGCCCAGAAACCGTATAAGCTCGTGTGCCGCTCCACAAATAGTTGCGCGGCGTTAGATCAACGATATTGGTGAATGTAGCTTCACTAAGATACACGCGGAATCCGTTCAAGTCGGCAGGTGCGGCATAATCAGCCCAACCGACGGTGCAGGATGCTTCGTTGGATGCAGTCACACTGATTAGCGGAACGTCCGGCGCGGAAGCGTCGACATCGAAAGTCCACGCATTTGTTGACGTCATGACCGAGCCGTAAGCATCTTCTGCCAGCGCTACGTTTAGAGCGTAGGAACCGTCATCAAACCCACCAAAAGAAACGGTCGGAGAACGGTAGCTATCATTATCCTGATAGATCCGTTGCCAGATGCCGCCAGATGGAACTGGCTGGACTGCTGCAGTTGATCGATTTGAAATAGTGATTTCAGGCGCGATGCTGGTGTCCATCGATCGGTCAAACACGATGGTGAAAGTCTGGTTTGTGACTGCTGGAATTGGACTGTTATATGTGCGTCGAACATCCCGAATGGTCGGACTTAATGCATAAGCGGTGTATTCAGCCTGCACTTCAGCAGAAACTGGATCGGAGCGTGAAAGCGTCCAGCTCCAAGGGTTTGCCGTCGAGGCATACGTGCCATTTACTTTGAAGCGGCTGAACAGATAGCGACCCTCTCCAGAAACGACCATTTCGGGTGCTCCGAATACAGCGGTCTGCCCATTGTTCCAGTTGCCCGCGCCCGTAATTGTTGTCAATCCCGCTGGCTGCGTAACCGTTGTGATGGTGTGACTACTGTTTATCTCACGGAAGACCGCAATTACGCCCTTCGGTTGAGTCACAGCAAACGAGTAAGATAGTTCCGTAGAGATGGTCTCGTAGGTTTCTGAATCGCGCCATTCCACGAATGCGCAACCGGTTGCTGGGTTGGCGGTCAGCGTATTCGTGACGCCATAAGACCACCACCCTGCCCCACTTACGTGACCAAATCCAACAGGAGAAACAGAGGCAGTGATATTGAACCGTGCGAGGTCGAATACGGCAGTCAAGGTGCCTTCCGCTTGAACCTGACTAACCGAGTACGTTGGAGAATAGCTGACGGTTCCGCCGTTGAACGTCCATCGGCTGAATACATACTTCGCACTATTGGTCAGTGTGGCGGTTGCGCTGAACGGATCATTGCGTCGTAGTGATGCGCCAGCAGTAACAGTACCCGCTCCGGATTCCGGCGAGGTGGCTGTGGAAATGGTATAGTAGATAACTTCTGCGACAGAGACCGAACCGCCGGTCCAATCTGACCAAAGTCCGTCTTCATCCTGCACACGCAACCACACCGTATGGTTTCCAGATTCGTTAAATGTCCATTCGGCGATCGCACTGTTTGTGACCACATCCGCCACGGTGTCGCCCGTGAAGTCCCATGCATACTGGGTCAACGATTGTCCAGGGTCTGGATCTTGCGACGCGCTGCCGCTGAAGGTGATCGGAGCATACTGCTCCCCAGAATACGGTCCACCTGCATCGGCGTCCGGTTTGCGATTATTAACAATCTCGACCGTTGCTTCGCTCCATTCGGACGTCAGTTTAACGCCTTCATTGAATAGCCCATCATCAAGCACCCGCAGGCGGATGGTATAAGTTCCAGCGGTCGGCCAGCTCCATGTTGCAACTGCGCTGTTTGTGATCACGTCTGGAGTGCCATCCATATCGAAATCCCACTGCCATTCAGTGATTCCATCCTGCATGTCCGGTTGATTATCGAGGTCGTAGGATTCGCTTCCGTTAACAGTTACCGCAAGATTAGTCAGACCGAGATATGGCCCTGCCGATAGCGCGACTGGCGTGAACGGTGAATCGCCGACTTCGATGGAGTGAGTGATCGTCACTTGACGTGGAGTCGGTGCGTCGTCGGTTACGCGTAACGTAATGATATTTGTACTCGCTGGATCATTTGTTCCAAGGGTTGGATCCGGCACAAGGAAGATTACGGAAGGATCATCCGGCGTTGTGACATCAAAATCGAATACATCATCGCCGTCGACATCCCACTCATAACGAACAATGCTTCTTGTTGGATCTGGGTGCGACGAAAGTGATGCATCAAGTGTTAGTTCCACTCCATAAGCCCAGTAGCGTGAAGCGCTAATGACCGGACGCGGGCGCAAAGGTGCAGGTGCGCCCGAGAGCATGTCCACGGCCAGCGCAGTTGAAATTGCGTAGTGTAAAAAGTCGCTGTTATTCGCGCCGGCGTACGCGCTCCATTTACCATCTGACTCCTGTTCATCCAGCAATTTGGAGCGCAAACCTGAAACCGGATCATTAAACCAGTCGCGTCCAGAATACCATAGCGTTTCTACCTCATGAGGAGCCGCATCCCGCAAAGCGGTGCTTAGTCCCCAAAGCATCATATACTGTTTGTGGTCAGGATTCGGTGGCCAAGCCTGATCATCAAACCAACGTTCCGAATTCTTCCAACGGTTGGAAGAAAACGAGTCTCCGAGCATAGAGGAAAAGTTCATTCCGCCGGCAGTGCCAGCCCATAGATCGTAACTGTCCTGCGGGTACGGATTGGTATTACCAAAGGCGCCGTCTGGACGTATCACGTTAGTCAACCAGATTTCCAATTCACTAAGGGTCGTGTTTGGAATCATAATACCGAACGTCTGCTGTGCGCTACGCAACGCTGGACCCATATGCATGCCACCAGCTGTATCAGCCGAACTCGACCAACGATTCCAGCCCCCTCGGTTGTTTCCGTCGATTCGCTGACTCGAGATGATATATTCAGTCAAATCTTGGGCGAGATCACAGAAATGCCTATAGCGAACATTCGCTTCTCCGGTTTCAGCCATAGCAAACCAACTTTGAGAAGCGGCGAGAGTGCGAATACTGCGAGCTGTTGGAATGTTTGCGTAACTATCATTCACCTTAAGAGTGAACCCATTTCCATTCAGATCAAATGTTCCATCGTCAGCAACGGAGGTTAGCTGAGCGAATAACCAATCGTAACCCATCCGCACAGTTTTCACGTACGGATCTGCGGCTACATTGCCTTCGAGTCTATGTCCATTTTTTTGGAATGCAGAAATGGCGGCTCCGGCAGATTCGACTTCTTTCCATCCGGTATAAACCGAAGTCCAACGCCCAGTCGATTTGTTCTGATCTTTATACAACCACCAGAGACCCTCGTTGACAGCAATTGCTGTACGATTCTCTGCGGTATCTTCAACAATTTCAACGGTGCAAACTGCTTCGTCGAGATGATCGGCAGCGTCCCAGACTCGCAAGGTGACAGCAAATGTGTCGCCCGGTTGTCCGGAATATATGTGCGACTGCTCAAGGATCGTCGGATTTCCGGTCGTCAGAACACCCGTCTCATTTCCGTCGCCATAAATCCACTGATAGCGGAGCGTTCCGCTATCGCGAGCCAGCCCCTTCATACGCAAGGATTCGCCCGAAACGACAGGATGCGCCGCATCTGGATCTCCGTCGATCCACGGGATCAGCGCCTGCGGCGGCGCGTCTTCAAGAACGGTTACAGATACCGTATTGGTTGCCGATTGCCCCGCTCCGTCCGTGACGATTAGTCGGGCGGAATAGCTACCCGCCTGCGAGTATGTGACTTCCGGATTGATGCCAACCGCGTCGATGTCGTTGGCTGGGTTTCCATCGCTATCGGAGTCTGTGTTGATATCCGCGTCCCACCAGTAGCTTACAATACCTTGCTGTATACCAGGTGCGGCGGCATCCGAAGAACGAGACGCATCGAAATAGACCGGCGGACCATTTATCCCACCGTCGGTTGGTACTCCCGCGTCAGCGGTCGGGACTGTCGAACCAACGATTACAACAGGAAATTCAGCGGGCGCTGAACGTCGCCCTGCATCATCCATTACGACGAGACTCACTGTGTACGTTCCGTTTGACGGATAACGGTGTAGCGGATTATTGCCTTCACCTGTTGTGCCGTCGCCAAAGTCCCAGAAATAAGAGGCTAGCGGTTCATCCGATGTTGAGGCACTGCCATCGAATCGAACCGTCCATCCGGATTCAGCTCGCAGCTCGGTCGCTTCGGGTACGTCCGGAGAGATGACCGCTTCAGGAGCGGTTCCAGCGGCGGTTAGAGTGACGGTGCAGAAAGCGAGTTCACTGGTTTGTAGTAGGTGATCTTGAACTCTCAGAGCAACGTTGTGCTGTCCGAGTTCGGTAAACATCCATGAAGGTTCTGGCAAACCGACATCTGAAGGACGGAAGCCGGCAGATTCTTCGTAATCGAAGTCCCATTCGTAATCCAACAAACCGTAATCATCCGTGCTATCGGCTGAGGAGAAAGATACCCGCCAAATCCCGGCGGAGGCTGAGTCTGTTTCTAACGTGATGGCAGGCGGCGTGATCTGCGCGACGGGAACCGTGCCGCATACTGTTTCGACCGTAGTCGTTGTGCTATGTGTTAACCCAGCGGCATTACGAACCGTCAAAACAAGACTATTTGTTGCAGCAGGCGGATAGAATCGGAAGTTGGGTGTTGCTCCGGTAGCGCATTCGCGAACACGTTCCACATCGAATCCATAGTAGGACGAATGATTCTGCCAGCCACGATGATAAGCGGTTGCGGTTCCGTTATCGCTTTCATACATCTTGATCCACTCTTCGTTTTCGGCGATTTTGTAATAGAAAATCGCGCCAGCATCGTGTTTCAGCTCAATGCGAAAGTCGTACCAAACGTCTGGAGAAAGCGAAACATCGCAATGCCGCCAGATACCGTTTTCTACGACATACGTCGAAGAAGAATAACGCATAATCATGTATGGCATGCTGTTGAAGCTGTTGTTTGCACCGACGGAACGCAACCCGAAGCCGCCGTAGCTACTGCCGGAATGGAACCGCAGGCGAGACTCGATCACCTGACCAGCCGTGCGCTGAATCGTTTCTTTATCGTAAGCATAAATCGTGGAAGATGCTGGTGTGTACGACGGTTTAGCGAGCACTAATACGCCGTTCGACAGTGCAACAGATGCTTCAGCGACCCATTTCCGACCAAACAGGTCTTCGGAATCAAATTCGTCGTACCCAACATCCCAGAGATATTGCTCGACAATGCCGACTGGAGTGGTTGATCCAGAGCCATCGAATTCTACATTCCAAGTGCCGTTTGTGGCTACGGATTCGTTAAACAAATAGGGTCCACCAGCGTTGGCGGTCGGTGCTTGCGGTTCGCTGATGGTAATGGTGCCTGTGATCAGAACCGTCTGCCGAGCGTGATCCGTTACGCGTGCGGCGATTATATACGTGCCGACGGCATTCCAAGAGTTTGTGGCGAGTATTCCTGTGGTACCAGACGCCCGAAAGCCAGTTTCGTTGTGATAATCCCAATCCCAATCGATTTTCCATATTCCTTGATCATCTGTCGCGGCAGAAGCATCGAACACAGTACTCCATATTCCGTTTTGCGCCTGTACTTCGTTGATTGTTCGATCAAAATTGAACGGCGCCTGCGGCGCAGTTTCTCCCGAGCAGGTGAGAACACCGCTTGCAACTGATTCTACTCCGGCATGATTGCGGACGCTAAAGGAGAGCGGGGTGATTCCGCCTTGGTGAACGATCAGGTCAGGTTGAATGCCGGTATCGGTTTCAACAAAATCATCAAATGCCACATCCCCTACGGCAATCACTGCCTTGCGGAACGTAGCATCTGTAACGGTGAAATTTTCGTGCAACAACATCCATGAAGCATCGTCGGTGTCTGGTCGCATCCAGTAGCTAGCCCCTCCGTTGGCGTGGAGTTCGATTCGAACACGGTACCAAACTCCGTATTGCCAAGCCGGACTAAGCAGAGTTGTGCCGTTCTGATAAACATAGATAGAACCGCCTGTCAGATACAAACCGTGCTTGATATTGTAGGTTTGAGTCGCTTCAGAATCGGTTTTGAAGCCTAAATAAGCATAACCTGAATTGATCTTTATTCTCCCTTCGAAGCGCTGCGCCTCTGCTCGCGAATAGGTGGCTCGGCTGATTGCGTAGGTTGATAATCCAGAAGGAAAGAGTAGCGCGTTGCTCTGTATGACCGACGAATGCACCAGCCATTTACCATCGTCAATCTCTTCGCCGTCGAAAGAATCGGTTCCGTACGTCCAAACCGCACTTAAGATGCCGGATTCTGCATCAGATGCGGTAGCCTGATCGAGATTGACGCGCCATCCGCCATTTGTGGCCATGCTTTCATCGGCAGAGTATGGCCCGCCGACGCTGATGGCCGGCGCGGTTTGCGCACCGATCGTAACGTTGACTTGTCCTGTGGAAACAACACCATCTGCGCCGAGAGCCGCCAACGTGAAAGACGCCCCAGCGGCGTTCACAGGAAATTCAATGGAATCACTACTTCCGGCGGACGCCAGCTTAATATTGTCAAATAAAACATCCGTGTAAGAGGTACCGATTGCGAGCATCGGAAGTTCAATCGCATCGGGATGATCGTTAAGCTCCAGCAGAAGAGTGTCATTATGATAGAAAATGAGTCGACCGGCTTTGCGTTTTAGAGTTAGCTTAAATGGAGTTCCTGGTTGCAACCAACCTGGTGTAAGAGCTGTTTGATCCAAAAGGCTACCATTACGGTAGATGTACGCCTTGTCTTGTCCTGCCCCAGAAATGACGAAGTCGTAATAGATGCCAAAGTTGCGCGTGCCGAGTCGCAGTTTAATCTGCTCTCCGCTTCCTGCCAAAATGCTGACATCTGTTTCGAAGGTGAAATCGCTCAACGGTAGCAATCGGCTCTGGTAACTCGCAAAAGCAGTATATGTTGAGACGTTATTTTGACGCAGACTGTGCGACCCACCGATGGTCGGCGTGTTGGTGGTGATCACCCAACTTCCGTTGTTGATTTGCCAGTTGCTCATCGATGCACTTTCGAAATCATCAATCAGATCCGACTCAAGACCGGTTCCAAGCGGTCCGCTGGTACCGAATGTGAAATCATCAAAAAGAACAGCACCGCTATATTTAATCAGCCCCGCCGCCGGATTACCGCTATAAGGAACTGCATTCAAGAATTGATCATCGAGATAGCACTGCGCCAATCCGTTGGTCAGCTCTATACTCAGTTTATAATTCGTGTCCGGCTGCAAGGTGAATCCGAGCGGATACACTAACATACTCCCGTTTGGAGCCAGCAGTTCGAGACGGGTTGATCCGTTATTTAGCATGGCTGTGCAGAATTCATATCCGTTGGCTTCCCTTGCAAAAATGAGACCGGAGCGCGTTGTCGTTCCGCTCGGAAAACGCAGAATCGTGCTCATTTTATAGGTTCCGGAAAGTTGCGGTGTATCCAGCAAAAGCGTACTTTTTGTCGAAGTATTTGTTTGTGCCAACAGAGCCGCTCCGTTCATTTGCGAATCATTACGCAACTGCCAATCACTCGAAATCGTAGTCCACTGGCTGTCCAGAGTTCCGCCTTCGAAGCCATCTGAAAATTCAAAATTGCGTGATGCAAAGAAACGCGTCGATGCATCCGCGCCGCTCAATCGATTACTTGCATTAAACGATAGTTCCCACTGTCCGTTGACGGCATCCGCCTCTTGAAGCACAACGGGGTCAGATAGAACGGTAACAAGACTACCGGTAACCGAGACCTGAGCGCCGACGATTGCAACGATGCCTTCATCAGAAACCGCATGAAGTCGAACCGTATAGCGCCCCGATTCCGTAAAGGTGTGCGAAATGTTGCTTACCGAGCCGGCGGTCTGCGTGCCGTCGCCAAAGTCCCACAGGTTCGAGCTGATGGTTGCGCAGGTGATATCAGCGCTGAACTGAATGGCTTCACCAACTGAAATCACGGAGTGATCCGTGCTGAGTTCAATTTGCGGGGTTCCGTCCGGTGGTTCCAGCGGAGTTGCTGCCACACCGTAAGCGGATGACCAAACTGTGCTTACTTCCTGTGTAAAGGTGTTATCGCCTGTTGCTCTAAGGAATTGTAGCTGATTCACTGTGGCTGCAACCAAATCTGGACGACCATCTTCTGTGAAGTCATACGCGGCAAATCCGGCATGCTGATTGAGCGCGAGCGAATCGACGGTTTCGCCTGAACCGAAAGATCGATCGCCTGTGCCCGCGAAGAGCTGACTTGGAGCACTGCCTCCAGAGCGACAGATCAGGTCGGGATGCCCATCCTGATTGAAATCGCCAGCAACCAGTCCGTACGGATCCGAGCCAGAGACTCCGATCTCGAGCGCTGGCTCGAAGGTGCTATCTCCGCGACCAAAGGCTACATAAATTTTTCCACTCGAATAGAAGGACGCCGCAATATCGAGATGTCCGTCATGATCAAAGTCCGCCGTGACAATGCCGCGACCATATCCATCAACCATCGGAACCGTTCGTTGGGTGAATCTTCCTGTTCCGTCCCCTTCCAACAGCAAAAGCGGAAGATTGTTTTGGTGCGTTGTAACAATGACATCCGCGTGTCCGTCCTCATTAAAATCACCTGTTGCCGCCCGCATGATGTAGCTGTTGTTTGGACCTTCGAGACGGATTGCCTGCGTCTTTTCAAAGGTGTTGTCGCCACGATTGAAATAGATCAGTCCGATGGCATAGCCAGAACCGATGGTTCGGAAGGCGAGAATATCATCGAAGCCATCTGCATTGTAATCGCCGACGGTCAGCGCACGAACATAGCCACTTCCTATGTCGTCTAGCTTTTTCCATTCCTCAAGGGAGTCCGAATCGCTGCGCCAGCGACTGATCCGCAATTCACCAGAATCCTTGCTGGCTACGGCAAATGGTTCGAGCCGTCCGTCCACGGTCAGCGTCAGGGTTGCAGGGTCAGAATAGCGAGTGCTGAATTCAAACTGATTGACACCTCGGTTTAATGGCAAATTCACCTGCCAACTTCCGTTGGATGCGATGGATAACACCCCGGAAAGCTCGGAAACAGTGTTCGTCCAAAACAGCTCGTTTGCTGTGCCGCTAACGGTTCCTTCTACACTCAGTTGGCTTGTGCCTTCAGGCAGCGTTTGTGATGCGGTCGTGATGGTGACGGATGCTGGATCGTAAAGTGTTTCAATTCCATATTCATTTGCTGGGCCGCTGCCGGTTGAAGAGATTTCATCGTCGTCAAGAGCTCGGTCATAAACTAGAATTTCAACGAGATCCCCGCCAAATGGAGATGATGAGTAATATCCTGAGGCTCCAAAATGTAATATTCCGGGCGAACCGGTTTGACCAGAAGTAACGGTTTTGTCGTCTCCATCGATCGAGAACAAGCTATTTGTTCCGTCGTTGCGCACCGTGCATAGATATAGTCGGTTCGTTTGTGGCTGAACGGTGCCATCGTTTACATAGCTCCATCCAGCCTGATGGCGGAAGACATTGTTTTGAAGTCCAACATACCAGCGTGAGCTACCTTGAAGGGCGGGTCGGAGTCCGGTCGCCTCAGAGCCGGACGAGAAAATCATGTGGATCGTGTACGGCGCTGGAAGCGAAAGAATCGATATCATGCTGTCGTCAGTGAGATCAAAGCGAACTGCGGGTTTGCCGTGCATGGTATCGGTCGTCAGTAGCGGCGCACGATTGGTTACACTTTGTGTGAAATGATTTCGGTAGCCAGAGAGGTCGAGCCAGGTCATGACGCAACCTGTTTCGTTTGTTTCCGCACCGGAATCCGCACGCCACCAGCCAATCAATCCTGGCTCGGTCGAAGCAAAGCCATTCGGAAGAATATTGAATGTGCATTTGATAACGCTACCTGGTGAAACATGTTCTGTTTCAGTAAGCGTTAGAACGATGGTTTCGTTCATTTCAGCGGCGCCATCATCAATAAGCGTAACGGTAACAACCGCTGAATTTGTTCCTGCCGGAATCGTGAACGCGTTTGTGGTCAACGTGTAATCCGCTCCGTCGCTCGCTGTTCCGCTGACGGTGAATGGAACCATTAAATCGGAATCCGTCGGTTGATCAAGTGTAACCTTCACCTGCACAGTTCCGTCTATTTCTTGCACAAAATGTTCTGCTGTCTCGAAGTCCGCAATGCAGGCGTTCGTGGAGATAATGCGCAGGCGATCGACGAATCCGGCATTTTGTCCAGAAATATTGCTGTAATTTCTAGCGTAAGTCCACCGCAGGGTAACATTCCCTTCCGTTTCGAAAACCTGATCAAACTGAGTCCAATCGGTATTGCTATAAATGCTACTGTGCATCACACCGTTGGTGTACAGAGTCAGATACTCGTAATAAGAAGACACTTTCCACCCGAACAAAACACGAGCCGGAGTTTGGATATCTGTCTCCATCCATGTGCTCTCGGAACTCTCAATGTATTTGCTACGAGCGGCATCTTTGCCATCCTGTGCATATTCGGTTTGATAATGCCACGCATTGGTGTCGCTCATGCGCAAAACCATGTGCGGCACGTCTAGCGCTCGCGGAATATCCGACAACGTGTATGCACCTACGGATGCCGCGCTCGGATCAAGACCATCAGCAAAAGCACTTGCTTTGATTAAAGCGGTGTTCGTTACGAACAGCGGAGCGCTATAAAGCGGCGATGTCGCAATCGGTTCGGTTCCGTCGAGCGTGTAGCGGATTTCAACGTCTGGACGTGGATGAGAAAGGGCGACGGACAAGTCCGGATAAAAAGCGGTGTCGGTCGGCGGGTTGAGTGTCGGCGGCGGAATGGATTTGCGATAGGTCGCTGTGGAAATTTCGCTTTCAGTTTGACCGTCCTTGAAGCCGCGCGCTTTTACGGTGGTGGTTTCCGTCAAAACGAATGCCCCTTCATACAGCGGGCTGGATTGTGTTGGCTCGCTTTCGTCGAGCGTGTAGCGAATCTCAGCGCCAGTCGTGGCACAACTTAAACTGATTTCCAGTGAACTCTCGAAAACGGTTTCATCCACCGGCGAAAATGTGGGCACAGCAACAGGGGAAAACGTCCATGAAGAAAGGTCGACCTGATCCACATAGGCGGAAGTGTTATAAACAGTTGCCGGATAATAGGACGACACCTGCCATCGCAACGTGTGTTCGCCTGGCGTTTCAAATGTGTAGGATATTTTTTGCCAGTCGGTTTCGCTGTAAAGCTGTTTAACGTAGGAACCATCGGCGTATAAAGTTAGATAACAATTATAGAAATACGAAGATGTGAATTTCCAGTAGAAACTGATCGTGCCAGAGCCACTGAGCGTGGCGCTAGCCCAAGTTTGCTGGTTGTAGGACGTCGTTTTCCCGCTTTGACCAGCGGCTCCGTCACGCGAAACAACAGTCTGACCAAACCAAGGAAAAGAGGTATCAGTTTCCGCTTCATCGAGATTCATGGCAAAAGCCAACGGTGGTTGAAGGGTTAGAGTTAGCGATACGACTGGTGAAACAGCATAGCCGTAATCTTCGGCAATCTTACGTGTTTCGACCCATAGGGTTTTGTCCCCATAACCTTCGGAAAGAGTAAACGCAGGATTCGCACTGAAAAGAGTCCATATGGCACCCGAGAAATCTTCGTTTTCACTGATTCGATACTCCTGCGGACTGTTTTCCGCGATCAGGGTCAGAACAACATCAACGTCATCAACGGCAGTTCGGTCGTTCTGTTCGCTAAACGTTGTAATCAACGTCATGTTGTCATTAAGCGGGACGGTCAGCGTGCACACTTCAGGAAATCCTGCCCGGTAGAATGCGTTAGATTCGATGGTCAACTGAATGGTTTCCGCCACCTCCGGCGTGATGTCATCCGTCAATTGAACTGTAATGACCGCGTTGGTTTCCCCCGTTGCAAAAACGACGCTGCCTGTAGGAGTTGGGGACAGAGTGAAGTCCGCACCAAATTCAGCAGTTCCATCCACGGTATAATGGATAGTCAGCGGCGCGTCGTTAGGGCTTCCAAGCTGGAGATCAACCTGAACAGAACCCTCTGACTCTTCCGCTTCCAAACTTTCCTTTACAAAATAGACAAGCGGCGGCGCTTCTGAAAATTGGATGTTGTCAAGCTGCGCATAACCACCAGCTCCGCCGGCTTCCCATGAAAGATTGTTTTCCCCAACTTCAAGAATCATTTCACCATGGAATGGTCCGCCAGACAGACCATGAGGAAGATTCATATATTCATTATTTGCAGAAAAACTAAAATAAGCCCCATCGAGCACCCAATAATCGAACGTGATCCGTTGAGGGGTATTCGACGAAACTGTCGAAGCCAGTGTAGACCAGCCGTGCCCATCAGAAAATACCGCACTCCGAGCCAGCGAACCTCCCAGCGCATTTGTGTTCACAATGCCGAACCAATCGCCAGCAAATGTTAAACTAGATTGCTCCACCGCTACGCCGACCGACGGGCCCAGATAAATTGAAGACGATGTGGGTTCGGAAACAACATGTCCCGCTTCATATGGTTTACGCACCTGCACATAAATCATTTTTTGACCATAGCCGGAAGAAAGCGTGAAAACCAATGGAACTTCTTCCTCATAAGCCTGCCACACTGCATCCGAAAAATCGGCACTCTCGCTGGCTCTGTATTCCTCAGGTTCGAACGTTGCCATAAGCGCAAGCGCGACCTCGTTTGTATCCGTCCCGCTACCTCCGTCATTAACGGAAAAATAGGTAATCTGTGGCATGCCGTCGTTGTCTTCGATCGTTAGGGCATGCTGCGCATACCCAACACGAAACCCGGCGGGCTGTTGTAAACTAACATCAAGGGTCTCTGTATATTCAGGAACTGCATCATTAATGACAGCAAGCGTAATCCATGCACTAGTTGCACCAGCAGAAATGGTGACCGAAGGCGGGGCATCGCTGTAGTCGACGCCGGAAGTTGCGGTTCCGTTATAAGAAAGATTGAACGTTTGATCGACTTCGGAAGGATCGAAAATAACAACCTCAACTGAGACCTCAGTCGTATCCTCCTGAACAGTAGATGATGATGAAGCAAAAGAAACAACCGGTAGCCCAGCATCGGGCCATTCATAAGCTCCCAAATCCGGTCCACCGCCGGCGATACGCACATTATTGTCGAAATCCGCAGAGGTCTTGCTATGTTTCGAGTCACCCGCATCGATGCAAAGCGACTGTTCCGTAAGATGCAAATCAGACCAGTTATTGGTGTCAGCAAAACGTGGAGGCGTATTGATTACGCCGGTTCCTCCTTCAGGAATGGGGTCAGTGCAGGAGAACTCGATATTCCAAGGATTGGAACAATTCGGATTAAACGGAGCCTGATTGTAAAAAACAATGGAATTATAAACATTTCCGTATTGAGCGCCGCCTCCGTCGTTCGCACTATTTCCGACAACAGTACAGTGATACAACTCAACTGCATGAGTGGCTCCGCCCTGAGAAGCGCTATTGCCAGTAAAGATGCAATTATACGCATACCCAGAATAACTGCCACCGCCACTATAACCAGCAGTATTATTTTTGAACACACAGTCATAGTGTTTTCCCTGATAGCTTCCGCCACCTACAAACGCGTGATTTGCATCGAAGATACAATTAGAGACGATGACGTTATCACTGCCCAACCAAGCCCCGCCGCCCATAGACGGTAGATCCCATTCAAGATCTCCGCTGTAACCGTTTGTAAACGTAAATCCCGAAATCAGCGTGCCGGCGGTGTTTGCATAAAGTCCACGTACCGCAGCTGGACCAATTCCATCAGTATTTACGTCGAACTCCCCTACCACGAACGTAACCTCAGGACCGCCACTGGAACGTAGAGTTAACGCCTTTTCAACACAAACGCGATTAGTCAGCATACTCGATTCACCCTGAGCCGCACGACCGCCCTGATCATACATACCCGGGGCAGCCAGCACAGTATCCCCATCCTCCGCAGCATCGACCGCAGCCTGCAACGTAAGAAAAGCGCCTTCCACGCTCTGCCCATCATTTGAATCCGACCCACTAACGGCATTCACATAAATTGTTTTTGCGAAAACTCCATGCGAAACAAAAAACATAGAGACGAGCAGTACTTTGATCAACAAGCGTGACGGCATCATAACGAAACTCCCATAAAAAACCACCTGACGTGTAAACGAAACTAAAAAAACAGATAAAAAAAGCGGCAAAAGCAAAACGACCCATTTTCGAAACCCCTTAGACTGCCCCACATCAAACCCTTCTGTCAAAAAATATTTGAGACAAACTGAAAATTTAAATTCATATAAAAATGAATGGATCGGTTTTTTGCCACCCTGAAGGGCTCCCCAACAGATCCGGACGAGCACGATTAATGCAACCGGTTCCTCGATGCCAATACTTTGCTAAACATCTAGACATTGCTGATAGTTCCTTTTCACTTTGCGGACGACATGCGTGTAGAGTACGGGGGCACCCTCTAATGGGTGGGAGGTTAAGCGTAATCACCGTTGTTTTCAGGGTTGAAACAGTCCTTTGATTCGCAAATTTCATTCATTCGCTGGGCAAACCCGTTCCTATCCGCTTCAAAACCCGTCCCATCATTCTGCCGTCAATTATTCTGCAAAAATAGCCCCAGCTCCGTTGCGGGTGAAAAGGG
>JAOZMR010000069.1 GCA_029934215.1 Pontiellaceae bacterium
AGATGCAACTGGCGGCTTGTCGGCGGATCATGCTCATCATGAAATTGACGCGCAATTCGCCATAGACCGCCGCGAGTGCTTTCGCCTGAAATGCCAGCAGATCGTCGTGAAGTTTTTCCTGCTGTTGTGTGAATGGAATTTCTACCGTTTCCGGCTTCCGAATGCAGAATTCAGCAATATCGCGGCGGCGGGTGCGATTAATGAGACGCGAAAAACTGTGGAAACTCTCAACTTCATGAATCAAAGAAACCCGCTCTTCTCGGTCGAGAGAGGTGCCGGTTAGTTTTTTCTGAACCTCTTTGAATTCGGGGTTTTTCCGTAAGATTGATTTCCCCCAAGGGGTCTCTGCCGCCTGTTGAAGGGATTCGTTTGCAAGCTCTTGCCAATCCTCGCCGCCCGCCCGCGCATGGTTGATGGCGTGGTTAATGAAGGGGTTCGGCTCCGCCATATGATCAAACGTTCCCTCGTCGATCACAAGGTCGGGGCGGAGAAGGTTGAGCAATGTGAAAAGATCACGGTTTCCCATCTGCACAGGCGTAGCGGTCAGGAAAACAACGGCTTCGGCGTGTTTGCAGAAAAGTTGTACTGCGTGGTTTGCGAATGTGTTGGAGTTACGAACGTGATGCGCTTCATCCACAATGACCAAATCGAATTTCGGAGGCGGATCTAAACCCAGCAGTCCAAGACCTTTTTTCTGCCCATTTTTCTCGCCGTGTACGAGCTGTTCGCTCTGCAACAATGAATACGGAACGATGGCTTTGGCGTGCTTCTCCGGCCACTCCCCTTCCATATCCGTTTCTTTGATGCAAAAGCGTAGCTCTTTTCCGTTCAACGCGGAGAACTGTTCATCGAACCGCTTCATTTCCAACTCCCACTTCCGCTCGGCGACAAGCGGTTTGGGGCAGATGATCAAAACCGATTCGATGTTGTTGCGAGCCTGCAACTCCCGAAGAATCAAACCCGCTTCAATGGTTTTTCCAACGCCGACACTATCGGCAATCAACAGCCGGGGCTGATCGGAGTGAATGATTTTGAGAGCGGGCCGGAACTGGTACGGAACAAAATCGATACGCGCCGCGTTGAGAGAATACAAGGTGGACAACGAGGGATGCCGAATCTGCAATGCCGTCAACAAACTGTGCAACTCATCGAGTCGAACCACATCCTGTTTTTCTTTTGGAACGACAATTTGAAGCTGTGACAAATAAAAGGGTTGCGGCTGGTTTCCGATAAACACCGTGCATCGTGAAGAAGGATCGTTACCATCCACCGAAAGAACCGCGCCGGTTTTTGATGGATCGCTGATTAACGAAACCAGAGTTCCTGGCTGGATTTGTTTCGTGTTGGAGACGAGGATTTCAGCCTCGTTGGATCGGTCGATAGATGTTTTTTCGCTCGGTTTAATGAGGCTGGAAGCCTCATCTATGTTGAGAAGAACCGCTTTTTTCAACGCCAGAACTTTTTCGAGCACCGTCTCCGATGCCTGAATGATTTTTAGAAACCGATGCAGGGTATCAATGTCTCGATAGGCATCGTCAGAATCTAACCCGCACGCATCCAAATGCGCCCAGCGATTCCGCACCGTCTGCATTTCTTTCACGAAATTCCGATCCTCTTGCGTGAGATCAAACGCCTGCGACAGCTCGTACCAATTCCGATCCATCACCCGAAGAAGTGCCGACAGATCAAGTTGATGCAGAGACTGAAGACCTCTTTGCTCAACCCGTTCACGTTGTTGATACGAAAGATTTGGAAGCACAAGAGAACTCCACCAAGCCTGATCCAGCTTGGGTAATGAGCGACAAAGCCACTCGCAAAGCTCCTTGGAGGAGAGATTTAAAAGCTCCGGCAAACGTCCTGAAATTTCCATATAATCCTTCTTTCTTTTATACCTCACATTCAATGCAAAACAGATCCGTCATCACATCCCGTGCGCTGCTTTATCGCCAGAATAAACTCGTGAGGTTGTTGTGTGCAATAACGAGCGAAAGGGGTTTTGCCTTGTTGGTTTTTATTCGCCTCTTAGCGCTTCCGCTGGTTCGAGTTTTGCGGCACGCCAGGCTGGAACGAGTCCGGCGAGTGTGCAGATGATTAGTACGGTTGTGCAAACTGTGACTACGTCGCTTGTGGTGGTGTGCGCTGGTATCTGGCTGAGCTGGTACAGCTCTTTTGGAAGTAGATCGACGCGGAATTGTGACGAAATGAAGTTGAGTAGTTCGTTGCGGTATTTTAGAGCGAGCAAGCCGAATCCAAGTCCAAGTCCGGTGCCAATTACGCCTTGTACTGCGCCGATCCAGAGGAATATGTTTACAATGCGGCGGTTCGTGAATCCGAGCGCTTTGAGTAGTCCGATTTCGTGCGTTTTTTGAACGGTGAGCGTAATGAGTGTGTTGGTGATCCCAAATGCGGCGACGATTGTGATGAAGATTAATAGAAAAAACATCATGTTTTTTTCGGTCTGAAGCGCGGTGAACATCTGGCGGTTTAGATCGATCCAGCTGCGCGAATCGAAATATGGGCCGAGCTGGTCGCCGATGTCTTTCGCTGTACGCATCGCATTCATCGGCTGTTCTGTCATGATCTGGATGTTGTGAACGCCCTGTTCTACATCATAAATTGAACGAGCTGTATTCAAGGAGGTTAGTACGTAGTTTCCGTCGAATTCCCACATGCCGACCTCGAAAATGCCGCTAACTGTGAGCTCTTCTGGTAGGCGTAATTCGTCCTGCGAAACAAAGTTCTGCGGCGAATAAACCAGTAGTGAGTCGCCAAGACGCAGCCCGAGTCGGTATGCCAAATCCCGTCCGACTACAATCTCGCCGTAGCCGACCGAAAAGGTGCCTTCAATAATGCTTTCGGGCACTTTGCTAACGGTTCGTTCTAATTCAGGATCAATCCCGCGTAGCATCGGTGTGTGAACGCGATCGTCCTCTGTTTGAATGAAAACGAGGCCTTCCAGGTTTGGCGCCGCGCCTGTAATGCCTTCCATGGTCGAAACGAGTTCTAGAAGTTTTTCTGGCTGATGTACCACCCCGCCGTATTCGGTTACTTTGACATGTGCGTTGAAGCTGAGGATTTTTTCTCGCCAGGTTTCGTCGAAGCCTGTCATTACTGAGAGGACGACGATGAGCACCGCTACGCCAAGCGTAACGCCGAGCAGAGAGAGGAGTGTTACAACCGAAAGGAATGATCGCTTGGGCTTGAGATACTTAAACGCCAAAAAGAGAGAGAATGATTTTTTCATTCCTTTAGCCTAACGAAGGGAGCTGTTCCCTTCAAACTCATTTTTATAAATAGTTTTTGGATGTCGAATTTTCTCTTGGTCGACGTTGAGTTCGTCGGAGCGTTTATTGTGATGGTGGAAAACTTTGGGAAAATTGGTGAAAATCGTTAATTTTGGTTTAGTTTGATTTAGAAGCGGCTCGATATTGGGTAGAAATGTGAACCAATATCTTGACGGACTCGGATTTGGTGGTAGTTTGCGTGTGTTTTTTGAATAGATTTGTCTCAACAGGAGAAAACGATGGAAAAAATCACGATGGATGGCGGGCAGGCCATCATGAAGAGTTTGGAAGCGGAAGGCGTGGAGTATATCTTTGGCTATTCCGGCGGTTCGGTTATTCCGATTTTCGATGCAATGATGACGACTAATACGAATATTAAGTTCGTTTTGGTTCGTCATGAACAGGGCGCAGCTCATATGGCCGACGGCTATGCGCGTGCAACGGGTAAACCTGCCGTTGTTCTTGTTACGAGCGGGCCAGGCGCAACCAATGTTATTACGGGTATTATGACCGCTCATATGGATTCTGTTCCAATGATCTGTCTGACGGGTCAGTCTGTTTCATGGATGATCGGTAAGGATGCGTTTCAGGAGGCGGATATTTTTGATATTAGCATGCCTGTTGTTAAGCATAGCTATTTGTTGAGTTCACCAAACGATATTCCGCGTACGATCCGCGAGGCGTTTCATATCGCAACAACGGGGCGCCCGGGTCCGGTTTTGATTGATGTTCCAAAAGATATGAGCGCGGGGCCAATGACGGGCGATCTTCATGCCGAAATGGATATTCCAGGCTATCAAACGCATGAGAATGGTGAAATTAATGCGGAGCATATATCCGATATTGCTGAAGCACTGAGTACATCGAAAAAGCCGTTGTTCCTTGTTGGGCATGGCGTAATGATTTCTGGCGCACAGGATGCGATGCGTGAGTTTGCCGAGAAGCTGAATGTCCCGGTTACCACCACATTGCTTGGGAAGGGTGCTTTCCCAGAAACGCATGAGCTCTCGCTCGGATGGCTCGGCATGCACGGAAGCGCGTATGCCAATAAGGCGATTTGCGATTGCGATCTTCTTGTGAATATTGGGTCGCGTTTTGATGATCGGATTTTGGGTGATCCGTCCAAATTCTGCAAACAAGCGAAAATTATTCACGTTGATATCGATCCCTCTGAAATTGGGAAGATGATTCAGCCCGATATCCACTGCATCGGTGACGCTCTGAAGGTTATTAATGCGCTTATGCCGCATGTTAGCGAGCTGAACACCACCGAGTGGCTCAGGAAGCTGGATGGATGGAAAGAGAAGTTCCCGTTCAAGTTTAAGCGACAGGGCGAATTGAAAATGCAGCATGTCATTGATGAATTCTACAAGCTTTCTGAAGGCAACGCTGTTGTTGTTACCGACGTTGGTCAGCATCAGATGTGGGCAGGTCAGTTCTATAAAACAGATCATGCGAACAATTTCCTCAGCTCTGGCGGCGCAGGCACGATGGGCTTCGGACTCCCCGCCGCAATCGGCGCGCAGTTTGGGCGTCCAGATGATCTGGTTATCTGTTTCTGCGGCGACGGTGGTTTCCAAATGACGTTGTTTGAGCTGGCGACAGCTGCGATCCATAAACTACCGATCAAAATCGTTGTTTTAAACAACCATTACCTCGGTATGGTTCGTCAGTGGCAGGAGTTGTTCTATGAAGATCGCACCCATGGTGTTGATCTCGAAGGAAACCCTGATTTTGTTAAGCTGGCAGAATCGTATGGTATTAAGGGGTTCAATCTTCGCCGCTCTGGTGATGTTAGACGCATCATTAATGCAGCGCTCGACTACAATGAAGGACCTTGTCTAATTAACTGTGAGTGCGAGAAAACCGATAATGTTTTTCCAATGATCCCAGCCGGAAAACCGATTGAGGATATGCTCATTGAAGCACCGAAGCCGCACGTGAAACTCGAAAAACCAACTGGATCAACGTAGGCGAGACGGAGAGTTTGGAATTAGTAGTCAGAGGTCGGAGATCAGGGGCGGAGAGTCAGAAGATCAGAGAGTTTTGTTAGACCATCCGACCTGTATAAGAAACGGAGTTAGAAAATGATAAATAGTAAAACGACACATACACTCAGTGTTTATGTTTCCAATAAACCCGGCGTGCTCGCACGCATCGCGCAAACCTTTTCACGTCGCGGCTACAACGTCGAATCTCTCGTTGTTTCGCCAGCGATCGATGGGAATTTTTCTCGTATGACGATTGGTGTCAGCGGAGCAACGGAAGGGCTCGACCAGATCATCAAGCAGGTTAGCAAGCTGATTGATGTGCTTCATTGCTCGGATCATACCTTTGACGATGCTGTCACCAAGGAAATGGGTTTGGTCAAAATTGCAGTGGGTTCTGAGGGGCGCGGCGAAGCACTCCAGATTGCCGAGCATTTCGGTTGCAAGGCGGTCGATCTCACCGAAAAATCGATTATGCTTCAAGTGGTTGGGGATCCCGATAAAATTGATGCGCTGATGGGTATGCTGCAGAAGTTCAAGATCATAGAGATTGTTCGCACCGGAAAGGTCGTCATGTCCCGAGGCATCGAAACAACGTAGTCGCGGTGTTCCTGGTTACTGTATAAAAAACAAAGATCAACGCATGAAAAAATATCTAAAACACACGCCACTACTCATCGCCGTGCTTCTGTTCTCAGGTTGCTTTCGAAACGATATCCGCACGGTGACCTATTCGATCGAGCAGCTTCGAAATCAGCAAAGCACGAAGCACCTCGCACAATCGTTGCGAAATCTTAACGGAATTAAAGAATTCCACCCCGATCTAGACAAAAAAACGGTCACGATCGTTTTCAACGGGAAAGAGCTTTATCTAAAGAATATAGAACACGCAATCGTTAAGGGCGGATTCGATCTGCCGAATTGGCCCGCTGTTTCCGCCGATAAAGCCAAGCTCCCCAAAGAGCTCCAGTAATGAATCTGTTGAAAAAGAGAGCACTCGTAACTGGTGGTGCAGTTCGGATTGGACGTGCGATTGCCGATGCCCTTACCGCCGAGGGCGCGGAAGTGATTGTTCATTTCCAAACCTCGGAAAAAGAAGCGGATGCCTTTTGGCCAAACATTATGCAGGCAGATTTGAATGATCCGACCCAGTGCGAAACCCTCATTGAGCGGGCGGGCGAGGAATTCGGACTCATCGACATCCTCATTAACAATGCCGCTGTTTTCCACCAGACGAGCTTGATGGATTCCACGCATGAAACCATGCATGCGGAACTGCAACCGAATCTGTTCGCGCCACTCGCGCTCATCCGAGGTTTTGCAAAACAGGGCATCGGCGGAAAAATCATAAACCTTCTTGATCAACGCATTACGGGGTACGACACCACTTGTGTTCCCTATCTAATCAGCAAAAAAGGACTTGAGGAACTAACGAAAATTGCGGCGATAGATTTGGCTCCCAGCATCACCGTTAATTCTGTCGCGCCCGGAGCGACGCTTCCGCCGCCGAGGAAAAAAGGAAATCTAGCAAAGGAATCCGCAGGAACCATTCCTCTTGGGAAACGGCCCGAGCCGAAAGAAATAGCCGAGGCGGTTTTATATTTATTAAAAGCCGATTCTGTCACCGGACAAACCCTCTTCGTAGACGGCGGACAAAATCTATTGAGAGTGGATCGTTCGGATCTTCTTTTTACGTAGGTCAGCTCTGTTTTCTGTGGTATACGTTTTCTCGCGAAAAGAACTGGAACCATAATTGTACTGGTATTTATGAAAAAAAAAGTAATTTTAGAGGCAGTGCTTGCGGAGTTGGAGAGCGATCTCCATCGGTTACATGCGGCAAACGAAGACGCATCGGCTGGTGCAACATCGAGCGAGGCACGCGCGGAAACAAAGTGGGACACCTGCGGTTTGGAGTCGTCTTATTTGGCTCGTGGCCATGCCATGCAGTTTGAGGCGTTGGCGACAAATGTTCATGAATTGCGTGCAACACCTTTGGTGTCGTTTGATGATAAACCGATTGCCGAGGGTGCATTGGTTGAGGTGGAGCAGAGCGGAGAAATGATGCTGTTTTTTCTTCTTCCATGTGGCGGCGGTGTTGAGGTTACGGTCGAAAAACGGGAGATCACGGTGATTACACCCGAGTCGCCGGTCGGTGCTGCCTTGCTCAATAAAAAACCGGGCGATACGTATTCGTTTCGCGCAGGAGCTGCAGGGACGATTCTCACGGTTCAGTAACCTGAAGTCGAAGACGGATGAATCGCGTGAGGGGTGGAGAGCGTAGTGAGGAAAAAAGAAATTTAACGGAGTGGAGATTTTATGAGTGAATTATCAAAAAATTATGAGCCGAAGAGTGTTGAGGAGAAGTGGTACAATCAGTGGTTAGAGGAGAAAGCGTTTGCCGCACAGCCGGATGAGTCGCGCGATCCAGCAACGATTGTGATTCCGCCGCCGAATGTGACCGGAATCCTTCACATGGGCCACGCGCTCAACAACACGATCCAAGATGTACTGATGCGCTGGTGGCGGATGCAGGGGAAAAATGCGCTGTGGGTTCCTGGGACGGATCATGCGGGAATTGCCACGCAAAATGTGGTGGAGCGCAAGCTCGCGAAGGAGGGCAAGACTCGTCACGACCTCAAGCGCGATGAGTTTTTGAAGGAGGTTTGGGACTGGAAGGACGAGTACGGCAGTACGATTGTTAATCAGCTCAAAAAGCTCGGTTCTTCGTGCGACTGGGATCGCGAACGCTTTACGATGGATGAAGGCTTGAGTAAAGCGGTGATGGAAGTGTTCTGTCGCCTCTATGAAAAGAAACTCATTTATCGCGGCAACCGGATCATCAACTGGTGCCCGCGCTGTACGACTGCGCTGTCCGACGAAGAGAGCGAGCATGTCGACACCGAAGGTTCACTCTATTACATCCGGTATGCGGTGAAGGGCGAAAAACGTAAAATAGTGGTCGCCACGACGCGCCCCGAAACGATGCTTGGCGATGTGGCGGTGGCGGTCAGCCCGCGCGACAAACGCTACGCGGATCTCGTCGGAAAAATGATCGTTCTTCCAATCCTTGGAAGAGAAATTCCGGTGATTGCCGATGAATATGTTGATCCAGAGTTTGGAACCGGTTGCGTGAAAATTACGCCGGCGCATGACCCGAACGACTATGAAATGGGGCAGCGTCACGATCTTACGCCGATTAATGTGATGGACGATCACGGCATCATGAATGCCGAGGCGGGAACTTATGAAGGACTCGATCGCTTCGAGTGCCGCAAGCAGTTGATCGAAGATCTTCAGCAGGGCGGACTGGTTGAGCAGATCGATGCGCATCAGCACGCAGTGGGTCACTGCTATCGTTGTTCGACGGTGGTGGAGCCGCGCCTGTCGCCACAGTGGTTTGTGAAAATGGAGCCGTTGGCTAAACCCGCGATCGAAGCGGTTCGTTCTGGGAAAATCAAATTTGTTCCCGAGCGTTGGAATAAGGTCTATCTCGAATGGATGGAAAATATCCGCGACTGGTGCATTTCGCGTCAGATCTGGTGGGGGCACCGAATTCCCGTTTTCTACTGCGACACCTGCGGACACGAATGGGTTTCCAAAGAAAAAGCGGAGTCTTGTCCCGCCTGTGGCGTAACCGATATTCGTCAAGACGAAGATGTGCTCGATACGTGGTTCTCTTCCTGGCTCTGGCCCTTCAGCGTGTTCGGCTGGCCCGAAGACACCGAAGATCTGAAGCATTTTTATCCGACCAACACGATTGCCACCGCTCCAGAGATTCTCTTTTTTTGGGTGGCGCGTATGATTATGGGTGGGCTTGAGTTTATGGGCGAAATCCCGTTCGATACGGTCTATTTCCACGGAACGGTTCGCGACGATCAGGGTCGCAAAATGAGCAAGAGCCTCGGCAATTCCATTGACCCGCTCGTCATCATTGAAAAGTACAGCGCCGACGCGTTGCGCTTCAGTCTGATGATGCTGACGGCGACCGGACAAGACGTATACATCAGCGACGAAAAATTCGAGTTGGGGCGCAACTTCTGCACCAAAATCTGGAACGCCGCGCGCTTTATGCAGATGAATGCGACGAGCGACATGGATCTCGATCCCGAGAATATCGATTTCAGCACCATGAGCCTCAGCCCCGACGATCAACATATTCTCGCGAAACTGAGCGAAACAATTCGCAGCACCGAAGAGAATCTTGCGAAGCATCGTTTCAACGATGCCGCGCTCGCGATGTACGACTTCACGCGTCACTCGTTCTGCGACTGGTATGTGGAATATTCCAAGAGTGCATTCCGTGGCGACGATCCGCAGCGCAAACTTGAAGTCGAGCAAGTAATGAACTACGTCTTCTCCTGCACAATTCGCCTGCTTCATCCGTTCATTCCATTCATCACCGAAGAACTCTGGCACGGCATGGGCTACAACACGAGTCACGAAAGCATTCAGCGAGCTCCGTGGCCGAAAGCACTCTCCGAAGAAGATCTCGCCGAATGGGGCGTGGAAGACCGCGTGGTCGAATATGTGGATGCAAAACACGATCTCATTCGTGTCGGACGCACCTTGCGCAGCGATTACAACCTGACCCCGAAACAGCATGCAAAATTCTCGATCCGCCCAGCGCAAGAGCGCGGAGCCGAATTGCTTCGCGAAGATCTCGATTCCGTTTCATTGCTACTCGGCGCGGAATCCATCGAAGTCGATCGCACCTTCACACCCGAAGGCGCGATGCCCAGCGGGATCAGCCAGCTCGGAACAGTTTATATGTCGATCGAAGGACTCGTCGATATCGAAGCCGAAGTCGCGCGTTTGAAAAAGCAGCTTGAAACCGTTGAAAAAGGAATCACAGGAATCACCAAAAAGCTATCGAACGAAAACTTTGTCAAACGCGCACCCGCCGACATCATTGCCGGCGAAGAAAAGAAGAAAGCCGACTGGCTCGAAAAACGCGAGAAATTCCAGAAGCTGATCGAAACCTTATCCGCCTAATTTCCCGGGTACGGGAAATTAGAAGTTTTGAACGCAGAATAGGCTTCCAGCCTGTTCATGCTCTGGAAAAGCATCCGCAGGTAATACAGATTTACGCAGATGTGGGAGTGGGAGCTTTACGCTTACCCCCAAACATCAAACCACGACCCAGCGAATTTAAGGTGGAATTCGCTGGGTCGTGGTTTGATGTTGGGGGTAAGCGTAACTCTCACATTCCCTCTATAAATCCAAGCACTGACACACTCCAACATTCCTCACGGCACCGCGCTATGCAATCCGTAAAGAGCGCGACAAAAGAACGCAGCAACAAGAAACCTGGCAAGCCGCTCAGAGTAAGGCGAGAGCGTTCTGTTTGTAAAAATTCTTGCAGTATTTAGAGAGACGCTCTACGGTAACTTATATGGGCACACGAGAAAAAATATTACGGCAAATTCTTAGAGGCACATCTGATACAAACATCAAATTCGCCGACCTTCAAAATTTATCATTCTATCTAGATTTAAAGAAAGAACAATGCAAATTTGAAGAACTATAATGGATAAATATGAAACCGCAATATTTTAGAGTAACAAAGATGACTCTTTTGTTGCAGACGTTCCTGAACTAGCGGGATGCATGCCTCACGGCGATTCATATGAATCTTCTCTCGCAAATGCCAGCGACGCAGTTGATCGCTGGATAGAGACCGCAAAAGAGTTTGGCGATAACATCCCTGAAGCACGTGGACAGCGTCTCGCTTATGCCTAAAATTCACAGATCACAATAGACATCCACATCGCTGGGGAGCTGTGTCTGACGACTCTTTCCCCCCTCCCATTTGTGTGCATTTCCGGGTAGAGCCCCCAGTTGCCTGAAGGGCTC
>JAOZMR010000306.1 GCA_029934215.1 Pontiellaceae bacterium
ACGTTCTATAATAGCTTTGGCTTGTTTCACTGTAACAGTTTGTGGGCTATTTTCTGCACCATCAGCCGTTATCGTTATTGTGCCAGTTCTTTCATTACCAGAATTAGCAGTATAATTGACGGTAATTGTGCCATCATTAGTGCCAGACGTGTTGCTAATTGTTAGCCATGAATCACTGGTTGCTGTCCAGTCCATTGTACCGTTACCAGTATTTGCAACGTCAAATGTGAACGAACCGTTTGTAGCAGGAACGTCTTTTGAAGTTGGGCTAACTGATAGCACAGGTTGACTCGGTGGCTCTGAATCATCAATTTTACAGATACCTTCACTATCATTTTTATAAAGACGATAAACATCTTCATTTGTTAAAGCACGTCGGTATAAAGTAACTTCATCAAGTTCACCATTCAACATACCTCTTGTAGTTGATGAACCACTAGCCAGTTTCAAAGGATTTCCAGTATCCAGCAAACCACTACGGGGGGTTGGATCAAATGTATTAACTTTTGTACCATCCACATAAAATTTCCCGCCATTCGGATCATCTCTATCAACAGTGACAACAACTAAGTGCCATTCACCATCAGATATAGATTTACCAGAATTATAGTTTATACAAGACGCATTGGCACTTGTAGAACATCTCCATGAACCATTACCATCAGCCAATCGCAAACTCAAATTGCCATTGGAAATGTAAAGGGCATAACCTTGAACATTATCAACTCGACGTTGATTGTACTCTTTGGTTAGGATGAAAGCATCGTGGTTGGAAGTTTTAACCCATACACTAATCGAAAAATCATTTTTACCAAAATTAGGAACTGAATCATCGGGTATTTCGATATGGTTTGAGCCATTGAAGCTTGCTGCACCATTAACCTTACCTGTCGTAGATGCAGGATTATCAATGTAAGTCTCATTCTCCTCATTAAGGGAGTACGAAACTAATACATCTTGTGGAGGTAAAGCACACTTAAAGGCTACCTTTTTGATGGTAGGATTATAAGCGCAAGGCTCATCTCCAGGAGCAACATCATCAACCTTACAACTTGGTTCGTTAAATGCTGCTCCCACATAAAGGTCAAAGTTATTACTTGGATTTAGGGCAAAACAATCAGGTAAAATTGGAGTGGCAGTTCCTGAGAAAATACCACTACAATCTTCAGAAGAGTTTACTAATACATTATTGTTGATGCTATTTACAAAGGTCATAACCAATCCCGATAAGCCACTACCAGTAGCAGTACCAGTCGCTTCTTTACACATCTTTTGCATAGTATTAGTACCGTCATTGGTAATTTTCCATGAAAATCTGCTACCAGTCGGTGTACCATAAACGCAGTAAGCACCCATGTCATACTCTGAACCAACTGTACCTTGTTGAACTTCAAAGTTAGCTTGTACTGGGCATCCGCTAATAGAGTCTGTATATTCTACCCTATACACACCTGCCGCTGTTGCTTCTGCTGGTGATAGGGGTACAGTTGAATTTGGTTTAAACCAATTAAACGAATTTGTTACTGTTGAACCATAAGAAAGCCCAAGTTCGTCAGGCAAATCATACGGAAACGCCAAAGTCATTGCCGGAGAAGATACAGCATTATTGTCAATATAGAAATTATCTATAGACGGAACTGCTTTCACCTCAATGTCTGCTGTCGTTGTTTCGACACAACTATTTTCAGTAACAGTGTAAGTAATGGTATGTGTCCCTCCGCCTGCAATTGTAGGGAAAAACTTATTACTATTAACACCATTACCACTGAATGTTCCGCCTAACGGTGTACCATTTAAAGAAATGGGAGTATTGTCATTATCGCAAGCTTGGGTTGCTCCTACCGATAATGAAACGATTGGTTTCACGTCAACTGTGACTGTTACAGTACTGTTCGACAAGTTAGTATTGCCAGCTTTGTCTGTTACAGAAACCACCTGATACGTAGTGTTTGAAGTGGGTATATCAGTAAATGTATGACTACCATTAACATCATGTAGTGTTATTTCCTGATTATTTTTCATGTAAACCACAGTATATGGTGAAAGTCCATTCTGTGCAGAAAAAGTAAGCTCGACTTCTTCGCTTTTGCAAACACTCATTTTATTTGTTTGCACGTTTGCTACAGGAATAGGTTTATTTTTAACTTTGGCAAAATTTATCGTAGTGCTACTAAAACCACTTATAATAGGACCATACATATCTGCAAGTGGAGCTAGGTACTTGCTTAGAATTTCGTTTTCCAGCTCTTTTGAATAGCTAGCTTTAGTCCAATTATCATAATGGAACCAGTCATTATCTTCATTATCAGACTTCACATATCCATGAGATAGCGTCTTTGAAAAACTAGAAGGTGCGAAAATTCCATACTCAAACCCAAGTTCAGGAAAATCAGCCATTGACAGTGAAGAATACCATGTAGGGCTGAAATGGCAAAAATATAAAGTTGTATTTTTGTTAGAGACATTTGGGCTTATGTTACCACTTGATGAATTATGGTTTTTCGTATCTTCATTGTCGAAAAAACGTTCCCAAGTATAAGAACCAGGTGGACAGCTATTTCCCAGCTTTAAAACAGCATAAGTATTGGCAATATCAACATTGGCAATATAATCTTTTGTATGATCATTTTTTAAACCCCATCCAGGGCGATGCAAACTCTTGAACTTATTACCATCAACACGACAAAAAATAAAGGTAGTGTTTTTGTTAGAGCCTGTTGCTCCTATCCAACCACCATGACTATTTGTGTTATTTTTGCCTATTAATTTATCATCTTGGTCATCCATATATATTTCAATTCGCTCATATATATCCGGACAACCAGCACTACTAGGAATAACACCTACATCAACAGCCCAAGCACCACGCCCCATCGCCATCATACCCACGATAAAAACAACAAACACAACACCACGCCAAACAGACGCAGGAGATTTCAGGGAACTAGCCCCCACAGTAGATACCACCGGCACATC
>JAOZMR010000307.1 GCA_029934215.1 Pontiellaceae bacterium
CCCAGATGGAGAAATAACGGAATAGAGTTTTTCGATTAGATAAACTCCCGCTGTTTTAAAAAGGAGAAATCTACTGCTCCGCCAGCCATTGCTGAAGCGGTAAAATTAGTGAAACATTAGTGGTCTGAGATTCTTTAGCCATGAATGGGGCACTACTCTGCTGGTAACGCAAAGCAGTGGTGGAAAAGAGAGAAACGTCAAAGAGGGAGTTCTGACCACTAATCTTCACTAATAGCTGCTGGCCCAATGGGGCGCAGTAGGGTTTTGTTCTTGTAGAATAAGCATTTAGCTAATCGCAAAATGGAGAAAAAAACGATGGGGTCTGTGACCCCGGTCCTGTAAGCAGGGCTTGATTTTGAGTAGAGAGTGGATTTTTAAACCCGTTTGCAAATCAATCCTCTACTTCAAATCATCTCGTTTGTTTCTTTTTTTTTGTTCTTTGAGTCTTTGTGGTCAATCCTCTCCCACTCGCGTTTATTGGCGTTCATTTGCGCTCATTAGCGGTTCAGACTCTTTTCGACTGGATTGAATTAAGACAGATGGAGTTTATTAAATTATAAGGGTGACCCTTTTTTTAAAGTGCCATTCCAGACTGCCCCCGTTTTTTCTCATTGCGGGCAAAAAAGTTGAATAAAAAAGTAAATTCTGTCCTACTCTCAAAAGGGTAGAAAATCACAGGAGATGGTTATGTTAGTAGCAGAGGTAGAGTCGGAGGCGTTAAAGTTAAGGTCTGTTGATAAAATACACTTAACGGAAGCGTTGCTCAGCAGTCTGGACAAACCGGATGATCTCGTGGAGCAAAAGTGGGTTGATGAATCGGAGCGGAGATACAAGCTCTATAAAAGTGGAGATATTAAAGGGATTCCCTTAGATCAGTTTTCTCCAAGGTTGAGTTCAAGAGGATATTCTAGTGACCTGTATCGCACACCAGCATCGTGACCCCTCGTATTACATGAGCCGGGGTCGCTGATTTCCCCTCGGAAGTTGCTCTGACGACCTCCAGCGTAGCGGTTGTGAAAAAATCCTATCTCTCTACTCCAAATCATCTCATTTGTTTCTCTTCCTGCTTGATTAGCGAAAATTAGTGTTCATTAGCGGTCAACTCTTTACTCTAATTTTTTTTCTTTCCTCTCATGGTTTTGTGAATATTCTTTTATCCCTTGTGTTCCCGGCGTTCCTTCGTGGCTAATAATCTCCCCGCATCAAGCCTCAAGCCACAAGCCTTCTCCCTCTCACCTTCTCTCTCCCTTCGTGTTCTTTGAGTCTTTGTGGTCAAACCTCTCCCCTTCGCGTTCATTAGCGGTTCAGACTCTTTTCGACTGGATTGAATTAAGACAGCGGAAGGGGGTTAAATAAAAAGAACGAACCTTTTTTGAAACTAAGCAGGAAGGAGATAGACTACAACCTATGAAAAACACTAAATATATTTATTGGGAGGAGAACTCGGACTGGCTTGGCTATTTAGAGGCATTTCCAGATTATGTCACACAAGGATCCTCTTTCGAGGATCTAAAAGAGCACCTTAAGGACTTGTATTTAGATTTAACCAACGGGTTGATTCCCAGCGTACGGCATGAAGGCGAGCTTGTTCTGGCATGAAGCGCCGAGATTTAATTAAGGAAATTGAACAGTCTGGGTGTCGGCTTATTCGGCACGGAGGGAAGCACGACTGGTACCAGAATCCTATAACCGGAATGGCGCAACCGATTCCGCGTCATCGAGAGATCAATGAATATCTGGCTCGAAGCGTCTTAAGGAAGCTTGCGAGTTAATGTGGAAGAAAAAGGGAGCAGGAGTTTGTTTGGAATCTCGACGGGATTGAATTGAGACAGATGGACTTTATTAAGTTATAGGATCCCTTTTCTTAAAGAGGGAGTTCTGACCACTCATCTTCACTAATAGCTGCTAGCCCAATGGGGCGCAGTAGGGTTTTGTTCTTGTAGCATAAGCATTTAGCTAATCGCAAAATGGAGAAAAAAATGAAGCGGTTGATAACCGAAGCCCTGTGAACAGGGCATGATTTAGAGTAGAGAGTTGATTTTTAAACTCGTTTGCAAATCAACTCTCTACTCCAAATCATCTCGTTTGTTTCTCCTCTCATGATTTTGTGAATATTGTTTCTCCTTTGTGATCTTTGTGCCTTCGTGAGAGATCTCTTTTGCAGGTGAATGGGAGTTGTCTCACAGAGTTCACGGAGTACACAGAGAAGAATTTTGACTTCGCGCTCTTTGAGTGGTCTCTAATTTCTCCCTCTCAAAATGGATGCTATGAGATTTCTACAGGGAATATTTTATTTATCGTTAAAGGCGCTGGCGCAGTTTCCGTCGCCGGGGTTTCGACGGCTTGTATTGCGTCTGCTCGGCGCTCAAATTGATCCGTCAGCGGTTTTGTATGGCGGGTTCGAAATTCGAAGTCCGCGCAAACTGAAGATCGGAGCTAACAGTTGTATTGGGCACAAAGCCACGCTCGACGCTCGCGGCGGGCTGACCATTGGCGAGAACGTCAACTTCAGCAGCGAAGTCATGATCTGGACCGCGCAGCACGACTACCGCAGTCCCACGTTTGAAACGGATTTTAAACCGGTTGTTGTTGGTGACTATGCTTGGCTCGGTCCGCGCTGCATCCTCTTGCCGGGTGTCACAATTGGAGAGGTCGTCGCCACTGGCACAGTCGTCAGCAAAAATGTAGAGCCATATACCGTTGTCGGGGGCGTGCCCGCCCGGAAAATTGCCGATCGACCAAACAAGCTTACCTATGATCCGGCGCAAGGCGCCACGCCGTTTATTTAATTTTCCATCGGGATTGAATTTTGGAACTCTAAAATAATAGGGAAGTTTGATGGGCAGATAGGTTTCCAGGGATTGGAAAACAGTGAGTGCGGTTTCCAAGGGTTGGAAAAGAAGGGGTCTTCCGCAGAATCTGTGGGTAAAAAGTAGCACACTGAGCATTTTTTCTCC
>JAOZMR010000308.1 GCA_029934215.1 Pontiellaceae bacterium
CCTTCGAGAATTTACTCACGCCAGTAAGCAAAACGAAACGCTGGTAGCATTCTGTGGTTTTAATGACGGAATAGAACTGCTTAAGCAAGGCCTGAATCTCGACTGAAAACTCCTCACCCAAATGATTGAGAAGTGGTTTATCGTATTCATCGACTAGAATGACGACTTCTCCATCGCGTTCATGCAATGTTTCAACCAATTCTTTGAATGCGGAGTACGAGCGGGTGCTTTTCAGAACACATCCATTTTCGTGAGCAACCCATTGCACTGTGGACATCAGGTTTTCTTCCAGCTCTTCCTCGGTTTTTGACGCACTCGTTCCGAGATCCAAATGAATCACCGGATACGTTTGCCAATCGTAATCGGTATCGAGAATATCCAACCCTTGGAAGAGCTCGCGTTTTCCCTCGAAAATGGAGCGCAGTGTGCTGATTAGGAGTGATTTCCCGAAGCGTCGTGGACGCGCCAAGAAGTACTGTGCTGTGGCCGGACGAATCAGATCATAGATATTTGCGGTTTTATCTAAATAGAGGAACCCACCTTCGATGAGTTTGTGGAATGTGTAGCAACTGGTTGTTAGAGATTTCATGGGGGCGACTATACGCGAAGGCGCCTGAATGACAAAACTTTCTTTTCATGTGGAGCAAGCTTTCCAATGATTGGAAGCTCGAAAGCCTCAAGCCTGTCCCTCAACAATCCAGTCGGTCAGATTTCGTTCTTTTTCGCCGAAAGCGACACCGATGAGGGTGACGGGGCGGTCTACGCTTACCCCCACAAACCACGACCCAGCGAATTCAAGGTGGAATTCGCATCCGTTCTGCTCGTGTTTTTGGCGACAAAAAGCCGCCACCTTACGGACGCCATCGCTTTGCTGATCCCAGCCCCAAAATGGCAGCTCTGAGAGCCGAGAGCGGAACGAAGCGATGTTATCACTAGAGATCATACCATTTTTTCACCACCCAGTGAATCGTTCCTGCGCTCTATTGTGGCCAAAAATCGGCAATCGGAAATCTCCAATCGGCAATGCTCCGATCCCTGCGCTCTCTCGTGACCAAAATTCTTCCATTGTTTGGAACATTTTGACAGCCATCGCCTTTGACGCCGGATCTTGGACTGCAAAAACACTTGATTTCTGATGATGATGTCATTAGTTTTCCTGCATGTACAAAAACAGAAATCTATCAAAAAGAATAAAACGCTTGGCTGAAACATTTCCGATCGTTGTTGTTTCGGGTGCTCGTCAGGTCGGAAAAAGTACGCTTCTTCGACATCTTTTTCCAAGTATGGACGCAGTCGTGTTTGATCCGGTGATTGATATTGGGAATGCGCGGAAAGACCCCGACCTTTTTTTGGATAACCATCCGTCCCCATTAATCCTCGATGAGATTCAATATGCGCCCGAACTCGTTTCGGCTTTGAAGCGCCGGGTGGATGAAGACCGAAAACCTGGGCGGTATATTCTGACCGGATCGCAACAGTGGGCAGTTTTAAAAACGATTTCTGAAAGTCTGGCGGGACGGTGTGTATTTTCGGATTTAGATGGGTTTTCGTTAGCCGAAATTGCGGAGGATCTTCCAGAATCGTTTTGGCTGAGTCGTTGGCTTCACGATCCAGAACTGGCGGCGAAAGAAAACCTGGACGACTCGAAAACCGGACGTCCGGTTTTTGAACAACTTTGGCGCGGGTGGCTTCCAGAAGCGGATCGGCTGCCTTTGGAGTTTCTTCCAGATTTTCATGCCGCGTATTTACGAACCTATATCGAACGAGATGTCCGTCTGTTAGCGGACGTTAATGACTGGCAGCAATTTGGTCGGTTCGTTCAGTTCTTGGCGGCAAGTAGCGCAAAGGAGATCAATCATTCACAGCTGGGGCGAGAAATTGGAATTACCCCGCAAACCGCTCGTCGATGGATGGCATTGTTGCGGGCAACTTTTCAGTGGCACGAAGTACCCGCCTACAGCGGCAATGCAATCAAACGAATTTCAGGGAAGGCGAAAGGCTATTTTTCGGATAGTGGACTGGCGTGTCATTTACAGCAGATTTCTTCACCAAAAGCATTGAGCGCGCACCCGCAAACTGGGTTTTTGTTTGAATCTGCGGTCTTGGCGGAGATCCGAAAAATATTATCGATGGAGTCCGTTCAGCCCGCAATGTATCACTGGAGAACGCACGGTGGCGCGGAGGTTGATTTTTTATTGGAACGCGATGGTATTTTCTTTCCGATAGAGGTAAAGCTAACCACCGCGCCAACCAAGAAAGATGCACGAGGCTTTTGCGCTTTTCGTGAAACCTATCCGCATCTAACTGTGGCACCCGGATTGATCGTTACCCCCTCTCATACCGCAAAGACCGGGCAACTTCAGAAAATTACAGAACTCGACTATCAAATCTCCTGGCGCTCTTTGTAGGCGGGGAAAGGTGCTGGGAATTGCCGAATGGAGATTTCCGATTGCCGATTGGGAGAAAATGGTTCCAACCATTGGAAACAAGCTGGAACAGTTTTCACAACCGCTATCGCTAGAGGAAGTCAGAGGAACAGCCGAGAGGAAAGGAGAGGAATATCGAATATCGAGCAAGGAATTTTGAATTTCGAAGGGAGAGGCATTTTCACTGACCGAGTTCCAAACGTTGAAAATCCCCTCTAGGGAGGGGTGCCGCAGGCGGGGTGGGTTCTTTGGAGGATGAACATTACCGACTGAAGATTTCCGATTGCCGATTGGGAGAAAAGGGGTCCGAACGTTTGGAAACAGAGAAATTCTCATAAAACGTAGACGAGCGCTTCCAGCCTCGTTCCTTGGGTGAACTGGATCTGGAACCGTTCATGCGCGGAAGAGTTAAACCACTAATGTTTCACTAATTTTACCGCTTCGCCAATGGGCGGCGGAAAGGTATTTTCTTTCGTTAACAACAGCGGGAGTTTATCTAATCGAAAAACTCTATTCCG
>JAOZMR010000070.1 GCA_029934215.1 Pontiellaceae bacterium
ACAACCATGCTCCCCACATCAGACCGTTGCCTTTCTCTTTAATGTATTTGGTGCCGTTTTCGAGGGAACTCGTGACCTTTGAGCTTAAGTGGTAAGGCTACGGGTTAAGGGTTTAAATCGCAAAGTTAATTGGTAACGAGAAAAGTCTTCGATTTTCGGAGCTACGAAGTGCTCAAAATCGCCCTGCTTCATACGATTTGGGATCTTCCAGAGCCTAAATCAACCCACAGATTCTGCTGAAGAGGCTGGAAATAATGGGATACGTATTTTCCGCTGTACCCATTTGTGCTTTCGTTTTTAAACAGATAAACTAGCGTCGCCCAAAACAAAGTCTTCCCGCGACAGGCAGTCTATTGCCGTCCGTAGTTTCAGAACACTGAGTGCTCGAATCTGGGAGATACGTGATTCAGTTAGGTCGTACAGTTGCGCGATCTCGCTTAGGCGTAGTTCCTCGAAGTAGTAGAGATAGAGTATCTTCTGCTCGCGCATATCTAGAATGCGAAAACCGTCTCGCAGTACACCGCGTAGGTCTTTGCGTTGTACGTTTGTTTCGGGTGACATTTGACAGATGTCGGCTAAGGTGTCGTGCAGTGACCCGCTTTCCTCATCATCCGCATCTAGCGAGCACCATGGCTTCGCCTGATCCATTAGTTGGTTGAATTCCTTCGAGGATATTTCCAGTTTCTCGCAAATTTCTTCTTCGCTCGGCATGGTGCCTTTTTCGATCATCCAGTCGTTGATTATCTTTTCGATTTTGTGCAGCTTGGTCCGTCGACCTCGGGAGAGAAAGTCGCCAGCGCGTAATTCATCGATCACTGCGCCTCGGATTCTTGGATACGCGTAGGCTTCGAATGGTACGCTTAGATGTGGTTTAAAGCTGTTCAATGCTTTATAGAGACCGACGAGCGCGACTTGCGAAAGATCTTGCGATGCAACGTGTGCGGGTAGGCGAATGGATATGCGCTCTAGGACTCGGCGGGTCAGCGGAAGATAGGCTTCTAGTAAGCAGTCTTCTCCTCGCTCGTCGCCACGCCAAAAAGCTTTCCACAGGTCGGGGTGGGATAGGTTTTCTGAGACGGTTAGAGTGGGTGTTTCGGGGGGGTGTATCATGGTTCGTCTCCTTCAGTTTTCTCTTCTTTGCTTTCCCAGCTTTCGCGTATGCGTTGAGATAGAAAGCGAACGAGTATTAAATTGAAATATCGAAAGAATGAAAGGATCACTACAGAGCTGACGGTTAGGATGATAGTGGATCTGAAGAGGAGCGGCCACAGTGCAACTCCGCGCAGCAGACCCATGCCTAGCGTCAATATGAAAAGGAAAAAGCTTAGTATCATTGCTAGATTAACAAGTACTGCACTCATGATGCGCCTCCCTCTTTTTCGCATTCTGAACCGACTGCGGCAAGGTGTTTAAATGATTCGCGATTGATTCCGCGTTCGCCGCCTCGCAAGCGGTTGGGCTTGGCAAGGAAGCCGGCAAGGTCTCGCAGACATCTAGCTGGCGATGAGTTTGGTGCATAGCGTACGACGCTTCGGCGTGCGCGTATGGCGTCGCCGACGACGAGGTCATGAAGGACGATCCCGGCGACGCTTAATCTGCAGTTCAAGAATTGTTCGGAAATTCCGTTTAGTCGTTTCGCCAGGAGCCGGCCTTCTTCGATGGTTCGCACCATGTTGATGACGAGCTGAATTTCGGGTACGGGACCGTCGGTTCCTTGTTTTAGAATTTTGATTAGCGAATAGGCATCCATCACTGATGTGGGTTCGTTCGCGACAACGACGTAGACTTCTGGCATGGACCGAAGGAACGAAACCGCGCCTGGGCCAATGCCAGCCTCGGTATCGATAATCAAGTAGTCGTATTTTGCGGAGAAGGTGATGAGTTCGTCCACGAGCAGTTCTCGGCGTCCGGCAGACATGGTTACCATTTCTTGAATTCCGGATGCGGCTGCCAGTATGTCGGGTCCGTCGGGGACGGAGACGACGGCGCGTTCCAATGGGCAGTCTCCATACAGCACGTCCTGCACGGTGAAGAGAGGTTCGGCTCCAATCTGGAGGTCAACATTAGCGAGCCCGAGGTCGGCATCGAACAGAAGAACTTTATATCCCCGTGCAGTCAAAGCTGTTGCCACCCCGACCGAGACGACGGTTTTACCAACCCCGCCTTTGCCACTGCCCACGGCAAGGCAGCGCAGGCTGCGGGATACAACGGCTTGTTTTGTGTTTTTTTGCGTATGGCTCATACTTTCGGTTCCATCCAATTCGTTACGCCCCAGTAAATTGCTCGTCGGCAACTGGCGGCGGTACCATGTTAACTACATCTACATTCACCCAGGCGGGTACTTCACCAAGGGATAAAACGGCTAAATCTTTAAATTCGCACTGGGCGAGCTGGCGGGCGAGTCGACGAATCGGCGGACTGGTTAATAGAACGGGTTCGATTCCTGCTTCGCGGGACTGTGCGAGGATCACACCGATCGAATCGAGAACCTGTCGGGCCAGCGCTGGATCCATGCGCAACACGGTGGTGGAGCCGATGGATTCGCCGGATTCTTTCAATAGTTGTTCTAGATTGGGATGGATTCCAACGGCTTTAAGTGTTCCATCGGGTGCAAGGTGTCCTTGGGTTATGGTTCCTCCAAGCGCATTGCGTGAGAGTTCGGTCAGTAGACCAACGTCTTTGGTTTGGCCGGCATGGTCTGCGAGTGTTTCGAGCACGACGGTTAAATCTCGGATTGAGACCCGTTCTTTGAGTAGTTCTTGAAGGATTCGATGTATGGTGCCGATCTCAATTTTATTAGGAATGAGCTCGCCGACAACTGCAGGGCTGTGCTCCTTGACTTGCTCAATCAGCTCGCTGACGTCTTGACGAGTTAGCAACCCAGCTGCGTTTTGCCGAACAAGCGTTGCTAAATGCGTTGTCACCACGCCGCCTGGATCCACGAGGGTGAACCCGCGCGATTCAACGGAACTGCGGCGTACGGCCGGAACCCAGTAGGCCTTGAACCCGAAGGATGGATCGACGGTTTCTGGTACGTCGTCGAGCGAAAGATATCCGGATGGATCGATGGCGAGGAATTGCCCAGGCATAACCTGCGAGCGGGAGATTTCTAGACCGCGCAGCAGGACACGATATTCGTTGCTCTTCAAGGTGACATCGTCCTGAACACTCACTCGCGGCATCACCACACCCAACTCTTCAACGAGCTGGTTGCGAACGTTCCCAATTCTGTCGACGAGGTGTCCGCCTTGCTGACGGTCGACGAGCGAAATTAAGCCGAAGCCGATTTTTAGTTCCAGCTCCGAGACGCTCAGCGCGTCCTTGTAGGCCTTCACCGTCGGCTCCATCGGTTTGTTTGCCGCGGCTCGATCGGCTGGCGCGGGTAGTGCGGCATCGAGCTTACCCGCAGGAATCTGGCGGTCCGCCTCCACTTTTTTTGCCTCTTTTGCGTCCCGTGTATGCAGAAAATAGCCGCTACCTGCGCTGAGTGCGCCGGTCATGAAAAAAGGAAAAAACGGAAGCCCAGGAACGAGTCCGGCAATCATCAGCATGGCACCGGTCATGATGAGCGGACGTGGACGATTGAAAAGCTGGTTACAAACATCTTCCCCGAGGTCGCCATCACTTGCGGCTCGCGTAACAAGGATACCTGCGGCGGTAGAGATAACCAGAGCGGGGATCTGGGAGACGAGACCGTCGCCGATTGTTAGAATCGCATAACGCGACAACGCCTCACCAGCGGTCATGCCTTTTTGCAGAACTCCAACACCAAATCCGGCAAGAATGTTGAGCGCAGTAATGATCAAACCTGCGGAGGCATCTCCACTTACGAACTTACTGGCCCCGTCCATGGCTCCATAGAAATCGGTCTCCTTTGTGAGGTTTTCGCGACGATCAACAGCTTCGCGTTCATTGATTACGCCCTGATTCAGGTCGGCATCGATGCTCATCTGCTTTCCTGGAAGCGAGTCCAAGGTGAAGCGAGCCGCGACCTCTGCAATACGCCCAGACCCTTTTGTGATCACCTTAAAGTTGATGATCACGATGATGGCAAAAATCACCAACCCAACCAGATAGTTCCCACCAACCACGAAAGCTCCAAACGATTCAATCACGTCACCAGCAAAGGCGTTGAGCAGAATCTGGCGAGTTGTCGACACATTAACCGCGAGCCGCAACAGCGTAACCATCAGCAGAACCGTTGGAAAGGAGGAGAACTCCAGCGGATCTTTAATACTGATGATATAGACCATCATCAAAACCCCAACAGCGATATTGATCACCAACAAAAGGTCGACCAAAAAGGTCGGAATAGGGATAAACATCACAGCTAAGACCAGCAGGAGGGCTGCTGACATGGAGATATCGGTTGTACGTACTTTTAGCATCGCCCGTTGAAAAGCAGGATAAATGCCATAGACGTTATAAGGCAAATTTAATCTGGAGAAAGCTGCTTGTGTATACGCTCGTCGCCAATTTTGTATAGATATGCAAGAAGCTCTGCGATGGCTTCGTAGAACGCAGTTGGAACCGGCGAACCGACTTTGATCTTTGAATACATGGCTCTAGCCAGCGGCTTGCGCTCCAAGATTGGCACCCCGTTCTCGTCTGCAATTTCACGAATCCGCTGCGCCGTCAGACGTTTTCCTTTTGCAACAACCACGGGTGCGCCCATCTCTGCGTCGTATTTTACAGCAATGGCGATGAACGTAGGGTTGGTTATCACGACAGATGCATCAGGGACCGATGCCATCATCCGGCTCATCGTTAGCTCCTGCATTTTCTTGCGAACCTGCCGCTTAACCTGCGGACTCCCCTCCTGATTTTTCGCCTCGTCCTTCACTTCCTGTCGCGTCATCATGATGCCGCTTTCGAATTTGCGTTTTTCTTTAATCCAATCGATGATTGCAATAATGATGTATAGCACCAAAATCCGCCAGATCACCAGCCCAAGGAGGTTCATATACCAGTCAATTCCAGCAACCAGATGCAACCGATGCAGCGAAACCAGCTCAGGGATTTCCGCGCGAACCGTCGCCCAAACCACCGTAGAAATTAGACAAACCTTCATAAGTGAGAGACCCAGCTTCATGATGCTGTCCTTCGAAAACAACTGCTTCGCTCCCGTCATTGGATTCAAACTATCAAACTTCCACTTCAACACATCGGTCGAAAAAAACGGTCTGGTCTGGGATATGCTTGCCACAATTGACGCTGCAACCGCGACGCACCCCACCGAGATTGCTCCGAAAAACCAAACTTTGAAAGCCTTAACAAAGACGCCCTGAACCATCACAATATCCCAAACCGCCGTCACATCGATATGCTCCCAAAACCCGAGAAGCTCAATAATGCTCTGCTTCAAATACGGACTAAGTCGGGTGTAGAAAAAATAGGAGACCGCCAAGACCGCCACGGTATTAATTTCTTGAGAACAAACAACCTTCCCGTCATTGCGTGCATCCTCCCGCTTCTTCGAAGAACCGCGCTCGGTTTTTCCTTCTTTTCCCTCTTCTGGATACAATAACGACATGTTATAAGCCGCCCACCCAGAGATATTTTATATGCAACATCATGGCCTCAAACACTTTGAACAGCGGGTCATAACCACAAATCATGAAGAGACTCAAAATGCCCAGACCCATAAAGAGCCGGAAAGGAAGCCCTAAAACCATCACATTAAATTCTGGAGACATCTTCGAAATCAGCCCCATCGCCACTGACACAAGCATTCCGCCGGCCATAGCTGGCAAAGCGAACCGCAGCCCCCAGCTGAACACATCCGAACTAAGCTGGACATACATATCCAACAACTCATGTCGGAACCAAAAGAAGCCCGGCGGCAAAACGCTAAAGCTCTCCACGACCAGTTTAATCAAAAATAGGTGGCCGCCCCACAAAAAGATCAGCACCGTAAAAAGAATAGAAAAGAGAGTGCTGATGGAAACGCTCTGCTCCCCGCTCGTCGGGTCGAGCATCTTCGCCATCATCAGCGAACTTGCCCGAGCAAATAGCGTACTAGTCATGCCAAGAATAGCAAAAAAGAGATCGATCACCAGCCCGATCGCGAGTCCAAGCATCACCTCACCAGCAAGCGCAATCACAAGCGGCACCACTTGATTGATTTTCTCGCAATAGCCGACCCATTCCGGCGGAATATTTGAAAGCACAACCCAACTAAGCGCCATCGCAATGGCGACACGAATCCGAATTGGAACCACATTGCGCCCAAAAATCACGGTCATACTCGTCAACGCAGTGAAGCGGATAAAGACAAGCAAGACGGTTATGGGAAGCATTGGAAGCTGCATTTGCACGAAGATTATCCTCTCAAAGCCCCTCGAACAACTCAAGAATGTAATGGAAATAGTTCAACGAAACCTGAATGCTCCACGGCATCATCAACAGACCGACAACCCCAACCCCCGCAATTTTCGGAACAAACGTCAGGGACATATCCTTCATCTGTGTCACCGTCTGAACAATATTCATTAACACACCAATAACAACTGCGCTAATCATATACGGCGACGCCAGCTTGGTCGCAGTCAACAACGTATAATGGACTATTTCCAATAGACTTTCAGGAGTCATAATATCACCTCATAAAACTTGCCACTAAACCGCGAATCAAAACTGTCCATCCATCCGCCAACACAAAGAAAAGAATCTTAACCGGCAGCGCAACCGTCATCGGCGGAAGCATCATCATCCCTAAAGACATCAGAATGGTCGCCGTAACAAGGTCAATCAACAAAAACGGAAGATAAATCAAAAAGCCCAGCTTAAACGACGTCTTCAATTCACTAATCACAAACGAAGGAACCAAAACACTCAGCGGAGCATTCTCCAGCTTCTCCGGCGGAGCCCCACTCAACTCAGAGAAAAGCGCATACTCCTGCTCGCCAACCTGGCGCGCCATAAACATCCGCAAAGGAAGCACTCCGGCCTCCCACGCCTGCTCCGCATTAATTGTTTCCGCCTGATACGGCTGAATTGCATTTTCATTAATTTCCTGCCAAACCGGCATCATAATAAACGCCGTAAGAAAAATAGAAAGCCCCGTCAGCACCTGCGACGGAGGCGCCGACTGTGTACCAAGAGCCTTTCTAAGGAAACCCAAAACGATAAGAATCCGAGTAAAAGAGGTCGTCATAATGGCAAAAGAAGGCGCCAAACTAAGCACCGTCAATAACAGCATAATCTGAATTGTCTGGCTCAACTTCGTCGGCTCATCATTCGCCGACCCAATCTGCACGCTAATACCCGGTCCAGTAAACGACGTAGTCTGCTGCTCTTGCGCAAACACAGGATTCACAAAAAGAGCCAACCCAAGAAATAGTCCAGAGATTACCTTACGCATCATCATTCTTCTCCGCCGAACCAAAGCTCTTTAACAACGTGATCTGCTCGCCAGAAACCCCAAGCAGAAGCGTCTCGCCATCCACCGTAAGCAACAGCACGCTACGCTTCGCATCCACAGGCAAACGCTCAACCACCTTCATGCGGCGCTCAGCACCCGGATTAAATCCACGTTGACGGCGCACCCAATAAAAACAGCCCCCCATTGCGCCGAAAACCAGCACAAGAGAGAACAGGGAACGCCAAACATTCACATCACCAGTAACCGTCGTATCCATACCTTACCCCATTAGCATGCCAAATGCCGTAAAGAAAAACCAAAACCAACCTTAGCCGACCTGATCGATAAACCGACCGCTTTTCGGTAAATGGTGCAATCCACCCGTCACAGTATCCCAGTTAGACTGTTCATCCCTTTTCTTACGAATACCCTTCTCCAGCCGATCGACCCAGCGACCACTATCCTCACGAAACAGATCAAGCAACTGACCCCGAAACGGATGACCCTTTGGAACCCGCAGCAACTTAAACCGCTCGCAAGCCAGCTGCCGAAACGCATCGAAACGATTCTTTTGAAAGGACTGCTCCATCTGCTCGCTGTACGTCCAAAACGTCTCTATAATGGGATGTATATGTTTCATGTCATCACCCGCTAATGCTGATATGCCCAGTTCGTGCCACATCCGGGCTATGCTGTCCGCCGACCTGCTGCGACACCTGGTTCCAGGTATCACGAAGTTCTGTCATCATCTGACGAACATCCTGAAGCGCCTTTAGATCCTTTTTCACATTCGCATCAACCAAATGACGAGTCATAAAATCGTACAACCGACTCAGGTTTTCCGCGACCTCGCCGCCTTTCTCCATATCGAGCGACAACGACAACTCGGTAATCGCATCCTGAGCGTGCAACAAATGGTTACCGATTTGCTCAATTCGCTCTGGACCCTTGATCGAAAACGCATGCTCCGCACGCGTTAAAGAATTGATGCATTCGTCATAAACCATAATAATCAACTCAACCGGGGTCGCAGCCTGAACAGCATTCGCCTGATAGGGATTAATTTCAGCCATAATTCTCTCCTGTAATATTCTTCTGTTCACTATCGCTATTATCTGAGCTGGATTCCAGCTCTGCACAAGCCCGTACCACAAGGTGGCGCGTCCACTTTGCCGCACCGGCAATTTGTTCGTAGAACCGGCGCATCCGATTCGCATCCGCACCATCCGGGCGGTTCAAATTCTTACCAGCCAGCTCATACGCCGCCGGCCAAAGGCTCATCTGCAAAAAAGAACACTGCTTACGCCCCTCATCGAACATTCGATCCAGATCATGAATCACATCCAAACACTGGCGCATCTCCTCGCGATCCGCACGGTCAGGCCGACGCTCCATCAAATAAAGCCGATTCGCAGCCATCGCTCCATTACGACATCCGGTCTGAACCTCTTCAAGATATCCAGAAATCTCCAAAAGCTCCTCATACGCACGCCGCAACACCGCCTCATCGGGCGGACAATATAACGCCTCAATCTCCGCATAAGCATCGAAACACGGACCCTCCCATTCGCTCAAAGTCGAAAGCTCAGCCAACTCCAACCCCTCGATCAACGCGCCCCCATCCGTCACATTCACAAACCGTGTTTTAGATCGGCTCTCCACCAGCCGCTTAATCAGCTCGATATAACAAGCAAACTGACGCGTCGTATACACCTCATCCTCATAATTTCCAGCCACAGGAATAAGCACCGAAGCTTGCGGTTTGTCCTTATACATCGTGCCACAAGCATGCGACGCTCCAGCCCTTGGGAACGAAAGATCCAAACCAACCGTAAACACCGGATTGCACCCCATCGACGAAGCCAAATCCATACCGCACGCAGTAACCGTTCCGCCGGCATACAACTTACCGCCAGCCTCGCTCACCGATTTAACCCACTGGTCAATCGGGCTCAAATCTAACAAACCAAAAAAATTCCCCTTAAACCCCCGCGTAATCCCAGAATAAACCAACGTAGACCCAACCAAATAAAGATCATCATGCCGACAATCAAACTGCGGTCGAATCAAATGGCTTCCATCCACCGCAATAACAAGATCCGGACGAACCCCAGCATCACGCAAAGGCGCTAACGCAGTCCCCGTAGAAATCACAACAAAACGATCACGAGCCCGCACCAAATGAGGAATCACACGAGTCAACGAAGGCCCCGCACCCACAACCACCGCTGGACGCCCCTCAAAAGCCCCGTGCAAAACACCCGTACCCGGACTCCGCAAAATGACCGGAAAATTCTGCAACGTATTACTCTGCCAAAGCGGACCCTTCGTCACCAACGTCCCCGCATTAAACACACACAAACGAATCTGCTCACGAAGCGCCAGCAGAACCGCCTCACAACGGGAAACATGCGCTTGCGACAAACGCTCCGCATTCAACAACACATAATCGAGCCGCTCCTTAGGATTAAAAAAAGAATAAAAACACTCATCCACCTTCCCATCCACCGAAACAACAGCAAGTCGACCCTCCGAAACAGCCTCCACCAACAAACCCGTCAACTCCTCTTCGCCTTGAGTAATCCAGAAAACACGACTCCCCGCATGACGAGATTCGAGCAACCACTCAATCTCATCCGAGCGCAAGCCCCCATAAACAAAAAACAACTCAGGCGAATCCGCAGAGATCTCACCCTGTCGTCGCAATGCCGAGCACACTGGATTATTTGTTGATAATGTCATACACAAGACCTCGCACAAGCGGCAAATGCACCTGAAACCGCTGCAGAATTTCCGGAACCGCAACACGCATCAGCTCCGCAATACCGATCACATCCATCGCGTCCATTTTTTCATCAAACGAAGCAAGCAACACCTGCATATCCTGCTCTGTCTGCGCCAGACTATCGGAACCCACAATAACCTCCGCCGGATCGATATCAAACAGATTCACCACCTCCTGTTCGAAAATAAGAAACTCATGAACCGACTGAGTAACCCCGATAACGGTCGTAGCCCCATTCACCAGATCGGCCACCAAAAAATCGGCAGACGCGCAACAATCCTTACACAACGCATCGAGCGCATCCTGAGAACTGTCCAGCCCATCGAGAGTTTCATGCTTCAACTTTTCTATTTCGCTTTCTACAGTAGCCATCGCCGCCCCTTCATTCTAAACCATTCATCACATTAACAGAAAACTTCTTCTACGTCGTCTCAGAACTATCAACAATTAGTGAAACAATAGCAAGACAGATGCCATAGAGATTGAAAGATCACACACAACACCACACCAAAACCCAGCCAATTTTGCGACCACAGCAATCACGATTCCATAGCTGTTTTGATCAGTAGAGTAGCTGCGGGGTTTAACCCCGAAGACCTCGTCAAACCGTACTTAGAGATTTCCACTATACGGTTTTTCCGCCATGCTCGTTGCAAGGCATGCACAGAGAAGCTCGATTCTGCTTGTTTTTGAATGTTCTTCGGACAGGAAGCGGACGGTATGTTTTTGTCCGCAACTCCTCGTACAACTCCGGGTAGACTGTAAAGCAAAATGCCCTCTTTTTGAAAGGTTCGACTTTTTCATGCTG
>JAOZMR010000309.1 GCA_029934215.1 Pontiellaceae bacterium
GCGCGATGTCTTTGTAGGACCAAATGCACCAATGGTATCCGCGTTCTTTAAAAATGGAAACCTGATCTTCAACGATTTGATAGATCGGCTCGGTCGTCGCCGTATAATCAATTCCGAACTCTCCGAACAAGACCGGACGTTGAATCCGTTTTTGGTCAGCGCGCTCGTCGATGACTGCCGCGAGTTTTTCGCGATCCACCACATCGCAGGGGTATTCGGTGACTTCTGAATAGGGAACGGTTTCGTAGGGATAGTGGTGCGGGGCCGCCATGGTCTGCGGATCTTCGAACAGATCATTCGTCAGGCTTTCGGTGGCTTTTCCCCAAAGATTCGCAACGAGAAAAAAGATGTGGTTCGAATCCACGCTTCGGACGGCGTGAATGATCTCGCGATAGAATTCCTGTACGGGACGATGGTCGAATTCCATCGGGGCGGTGGCGACGGGTTCGCCGAGCAGTTCATAGCCGAGAACGGTGGGTTCGTCTTTGTAGCGTGCGGCGATGTGCTTCCAAAGTTTGATGGTGCGCTGCTGATAATCTTTTTCTTTCCAAAAGAGCGCGTCCGGCCCCGCACAATCGACGTTCCAGTCGATGGCCTGACAGCCGGGCGCCGCATGAAGATCGAGCAGAACGAAGAGGTTGTATTTTTTGGCCCAAGTAATGACCTTATCGAGATGGGCGAAGCCCTCTTCTTTGTAACCGCCGGGATTCATTCCATCCTCAAAGAGACGGTAGCTGAACGGCACACGGAGCAGATTCGCGCCCAGCTCTTTGATGTACGCGATGTCTTTTTCGGTGATGTAGGTTTCCTGATACGTGTCAAAAAATGCCTCGCCGATTTCACGACCGAGAACCGCAGAGAACCGCTCCCGCGCTTTGTGCTCCACGTAAGGAATTCCCGACATATGATCTTCGAGAATCAGCCAGTTTCCAAGGGTGACTCCCTGTAGATAAATTTTCTCCCCCTGATAGACCAGGTCGAGACCGTCAATTTGTACAAAATTCTGATTCATTCGTTTTTCCTTTTTTCCATATTTGTGAAACTAGAGAGTTTGAAATAATGTTTGCCAACTGCACTGGAACGGCATTTCCAACTTGGCGCATGCTTTCTGTCCATGATCCAATAATTCGATATTCATCTGGAAATGTCTGGAGAAGTTTTGCTTCATAGGTCGTGAAATACCTGACAGATTCGTCAGCGTATCTAATCATATTTTCTCCACCAGGAACCCCATGACCGCCTGCTTTAATTGTTTTTGAAGGAACATCAATAAAGCTCCCCGTGTGTCCGGGGTAAACTCGCGCTCCTTCTCTCAAGATATGTTCAGGATGATAAGAACCTTGTTTATCTGGACAAGGAATGCCTGAAAGTTGATCGCGGATTGTTTTCCATGGCTTCTCCTCGGGGGCAAAGAAAGATGATTGTTTTTTCATTCTCTCAACAAGTGCCAAAGTTCTCTTGTCGTAACAATCGAGGGATGCAGGTGGTTCTATCCCATGTTTTTCCCAGTATTCACCTGTGACAAATTGAGTCCAGAGCAGGGATTCAAGAGAGTGAGTCTTTTCAGGGAATGACCATTGAACGCCAAGGTCATCTCTGATTCCTACAATTACTACACGCTCTCGTCTTTGCGGTATTCCGTAATCGGCAGCATCAATAAGTCGAAAAACTACATTATATTTAATTCCGTCGTATTTTTGAGAGGTATGAGTTTTTTCAAGACGAGCCAGATGATCTTCCCATTTCTCTTCCTCATTTATTGCGAGTCCCGGATAGGTTAGGCGCAGAATCACGTATCCAAAATAGCTGGAAAACGACTTTCTCAACAGTCCTTTGACATTCTCAAAAACAAAAGCGGATGGAGTGCATTCAGAAATGGCTCTGCAGGCGTGTGGGAACATGTCCCGTTTATCCATTTCTCCTTTATGTTTCCCACCCATTGAAAAGGGTTGGCAAGGAGGCCCGCCAGCAACCAGATCGATATGACTATATCCATCAAAGTCGAACTCTGTAACATCAACATTATGCACAATTTCTGGATCGAAGTTCTGACATAAGGTTTTGGATGCGTCTTTGTTCCATTCGACAAGTGCTTCGTGCTGAATGCCGGCTTGAGACATCCCAAGCGCGAGTCCTCCTGCACCTGAAAACAATTCTAAGGAGGTTAATCCTGTCACGTCCTCCCCTCCTTTAGATTGGTCATAAAATCTTCAATGCTCAGTAAGAGATCTTTTCGAGGCCTCTGTTTTCCTTTGCATTTTTTTGCCCACAAACGTCCAGGATGACAGACGTCCCAGTCTGACATTGCCTGCTCATATCTTCCACTTCCCGGATCATGATTTCCAAAACCATCGATTCGTAAGTTCCAAAGGGGCTTGTATGATCTAATAAGCGCCGCCTCAACGGTGCCGATCAAATCACTTTCAGCATCCTCTAAAATCATAAAGCGGCAATGAAAGTCATTTAATTTTAAGCCTGCACATTGCTCAAGACTTCTGCCGTGTTCTCTAATTCTGTTGTTTAGTTCATAACTTAAGGCTTCGGTTGAATTTGAAGATCGAGCCTGTCTCCAACCAGACGGAACTGCCTTTCCAATGTAAATTGGAACATCATATGACGTACGGTTGATTTCATGGAATTCTTTGTAAATGCCTGTTTTTGCGATGCAGTAAATGGCGTATACACCCGTTCCATGAAATCTTTCTGGAACAGGGAGGGAGTGAACAGGCGTGCCATTGAAAAAACGAATTGTGTCTTTAATGATTTCCTCAAAGTCTGGCGAATGGAATACGTGTTTATTTCGATCAAATTTCATCGGGTCTGTATATCATTTTTCTGCTTGAAAAGTGAAGGGTATTGTTTTTTTCATGCCTAATAGCTGGTGCTCCCACTCATTTTTCTGCTCGGTCGACGCGCTCTCTATTTCGGGTAGCGGAT
>JAOZMR010000310.1 GCA_029934215.1 Pontiellaceae bacterium
ATCGTTTGTGCGATATCCATCACTTCAATCAACGCAGAACTTCGTTGCGATTTTATAACCCCAAGATAGGACATAATGAGCGGGACGCGGATCGCTTCGTCATAAAAATATCCGCCTTTCAGGTACAACCCATGATCCCCCAAGAGCTCCCCGGAAAGTCCGCCATAGTAACCCGCGTCATGCAAAAGCCGAGTAACCAACACCTCTTCTTTTGGGATGTTTTGACCATTTTGTCTACCCCGAACCGTCCTCGGATATCTACCCGTAAGAAAGCTCACTCGACTCGGCGTAGAAACGGGGCTTTGACAAAACGCCGTATCGAAGATTGTTCCATTTTCTGCCACCCGATCTAAATTCGGCGTATTTACATTTTCGTTGCCGTAACCCCCCAAGGTGTTCCAGCGCTGTTGATCTGTACAGATCCATAAAATACTGGGTCGTTTTTGTGCAATCATTCAGAAACTATACGCCCGAATTTTTCTCTTGCAACAATTCAATTTCTAAAACTGACCGAACCGTCCTGGGTTGTTTCCGAGCATCGAAAAAAGCCCCGCCAAGAATGACGGGGCTTTTTTTATCCAGCATCATGACAAACTAGTTTGTTCCGTGCTGTTTTCCGCCTGTAATGCTATCGGGTCGAATTCCGACCTGTCCGCGCTTGTCGAGTTCGTCAAAGATCCGTTTGAGCAGATCTTTACCGTGTGCGACTTTTTCTTCGTCGTCGCTGTCGATCATTTTGTTGGCATAGTAGATGGCGTGGTGAATTTCGTAGCCGCCGAGGTTTTTAATATCTTCCGCGTCTTTTTTCGTGTATTCAAATCCGTAGCGCCAATCTTTGGCGCCAGGAACAACCATTTCCGGTTTCTCAGGTAGTGGTAGCCCTTTTGTGGCTTCGGCGAGATCGAGTAATACCTTTTTGGTTTCGTCAATCTCATTGAGGCACCAGTCGCGGTTGAATTCGCAGGTAACGCGTGGCGGCGGCGGCCAGCGACCGTCAGAGTTCGCGGAATTGGTCATATGGAACCAGAACTTGTTCACAAGCTCATCGAATTGACCTTTGTGTGTTCCTTCGACGATAGGTTGAAACTTTTCAATATACTCGTCGCGATTCGCTTGAAGAAGCGGTTCCCATCCACGCGCTTCAGGGGTGTTGGCCCATGCGTTAGCGTATGTGCGATGCCAAGCGAAACCGTCTTCGACAAAGAAGGGCTCTTCCACGGGTTCAATCTCGGTGCATCCTTCCTTGAACGTACACATTTCGCCGATTTCGAGAATGCCCTTGATAAGTGCATCAAGTTTGTCTGCAGCAGTTGGGTCGGAGACGAATGTTTTGGTGTAGTCGGCTTTGTATTTGATGAAGTAATAGCCGGTGGTTCCGCAGTATTCGGCATCGTCGGCAATAATCATCGTTGCGCCTTCTCCGTCGCCAGACCATTTTTTCGTATTATCGATAAACTCTTCGACGGTGGTATTTCCTCGAAAATAGGACAAGTATTTCCCTACAAGGCGGTCAGAACGGCAAAATCCGTCGAGCCCGGGAACGATATTTTTGAATGGGCGATGAAGGAACTTACAGTTTGGATCAAGGTCGTACCACGGGAGGTGTCCGCCCCAATTCATATCGGTGGTGCGATTGCGTTCGACCCATCCGTATTCTTTATCGTTACAAGTCATGTAGGATTCGAAATCGAGTGCGAGGTATTTAACGCCTGCGCGAGCGAAGGAATACGGTACATACTGCTTCCATGTGCACTCTGGGTTCCAGAAGCTCTCTGCACGTTGACCGAGATGCTTTTCGAAGACACGCTGAGCAAACTCGCAAGACCAATATCCGTCTTCTTCTGGAATATTTGCCATAATCGGGTGTGAGTAGGGTGCTCCCATGAACTCGCACTGACCGCGCTCTATGGCCGCTTTAAGTTTTTCTAAAACGTCTGGTGTGATTTTCGCCATCTGTTCGATGGTGTAGCCAGATGCCTCAAAAATGTATTTTGCGGTGGGGTTTTTTGCGAATCCATCGATGATTACCTCGTACGAAGAGCGGATAACGCGTTCGTAGCATTCTGGAACCAGATAGGCATAGTTTAGGTTGGCGTGGAATAGAGCCATATACTTCATGTGTAAATCTCCTTAGTTTAGTTTAAAATTGCAGGACGTATTTGAGCTTTTTATAGGCACAAAATCAAACCCAATATTGATTTTTCCAAATATCGGAACACTCTACTCTACGCTTTTTCGAGGCAGCGTGTGATATACAGGTATAATCTATCCACAAAAACCCAAATACAGCAGAGGTTCCAAACCTTGGAACTTCGACCCGCGCTTGTGCTTCTCGACTCCCTCGGCTACGCCTCAGACAAAACTCTGACTTCCAGCCCTCATACAAAACGCCTGATTTTAGCTTTTGTCTCGCAAGTTGAATGATGCCACTTCACATGCGCAGAAACGAGGGCCCCACGGATGGTAAAACGTCCCACGGATCAGAATAGGCTCAAGTAGAGGGCTGTTCATCCGCGGGGACTTCTCTTTCTCATCCCCATTCGTAAATTTCATTCATTCGCTGGGAAAAATCTTCATCATCATTCTGCCGTCAATCATTCTGCGAAAATAGCCCCGGATCGGTTGCGGATGAAATGGGCAGGAATGCGAGGAAAAAGAGTTTTTGCAGAATGATTGACGGCAGAATGATGGGACGGGGGTTGAACGCGGGCAGGAATGGAAGAGGTTTGCCCAGCGAATGAATGAAACTTACGAATGAACAGCCCTCTTTCTCATCCCCATTCGTAAATTTCATTCATTCGCTGGGTAACTCTTCTTTCCAACCATTGGAACCTTTTCTTTTGCGTTCTCTGCGCTCCTTCGCGGTTAAAACCGCTATTGAAACGTCCCATCATTCTGCCGTCAATTATTCTGCGAAAACTGCCCC
>JAOZMR010000311.1:0-2131 GCA_029934215.1 Pontiellaceae bacterium
CGAATTCCACCTTAAATTCGCTGGGTCGTGGTTTGATGTTGGGGGTAAGCGTACAGCACCATTCGCACCGATCACAACATTCAAACAACCCGGCTCCCAACACACGCTCCGCAACGAACGAAAACCCTCAATCTTCAGCTTTTTAATCTTCATACAAACCGCCTTTCTCTAAACCTTACACCATTTTCAGGCATTGGAAAACTCAATCGCCACGCCAAAAGCGCTAAATTTTCGCTAAACAGATTCTTGACGCTCCCATTGTGCGAGACAGGCTTTAGCAAGCGACGCTTTCTTCAAACAACACGTCCGGACATAGGTCTTGCCCGTTCGGCCACTGAATGCTGCCCATAAAGGGGCGAACCGAACTAAAATAGCCCTTTTCCTTCAGTTGCTTGAAGAATCCTTTTTCCAGATACGGCTTCATATCAAAAACTCTTGATTCCCCATTATCAAACGTGAGCGAAATCACATAATCATCCTCTGGTTTCACATCTTTTATTCGCGGATTCATACGCCCCCCTCTAATAGGTGGGAGGTTAAGGGGATTTGCCCAGCGAATGAATGAAATTTACGAATGAACAGCCCTTCAGAATATCCCATCATTCTGCCGTCAATCATTCTGCAACATCTTTTCTCCATTCGTAAGTTTCATTCATTCGTTGGGCAAAATCTTTATCATCATTCTGCAAAAACCGTCCTAGCTCAGGGTTGGCCAACGAATGAACTTTACGAATCAAAAGGACTGTTTCGACCCTGCAAACGATGGAGATAACGCTTAACCTCCCACCCATTACGCCCCCTCGATGCGGCTCGGTTTCTTTATCATCATTGCTCTAACCAACTCGATTCACCCAATAGCCCGGACGACGAGACTGATGCATCACAGCAACAATCACAATCTCGCTCGGATCAACCCGATAGAGCAAACAGTAAGGGAATCTCGAAATTAAACATCTTCGAATATTGCACTCCAAAACAGCCCCTCCTTCGGGATTTTCGCATATATTCAAAATGGCCTCATCAACCTTATAGGTAAAATCAGAACCCAAGCCGCTAACACAACGTTCATAATATTCAGCAGCATCTCGTGTTTCATCACGAGCTTGCTCGAGCAAGCGAGCCGTTCTCATTGAAGAGAATCCCTAATTTCACGAATCGCCTCCGTCGCTGGATACGACTTTGAATCACCCCGCTTATACGCATCATACCTCGCGGCAGCCTCCTCAACCCATAGACGTTCATGCGCTTCTGAATCAAACCCATCGCCCACCTCATCATCCGTTATTTCTCGAATTGGTTCGATATTGACCGTCCAACGCTTCCCGCGAAACGCCTCCCGAGGAAACTTCACAATTCTCATCTCATCATTTTCTATAATCGCCTCTGCTAACATAACGAACCTCCCTTTCTCTAAACTCTACACCATTTCCAGACATTGGAAAAACCTGCCCCCGAAACTTCCAAGCATTGGAAAAATTCATCGCCGCCTGAAAGCGTAGCGATAAATAGTTTTTGTATTCAAAATTAGCGACTGTCAAGGAATGGTTCAAAAGAACGCAGGGAACTCAAAGATCCAAGAATTGACCCTTACAGAAACTCCTTCACAAAACCGGAACTACTAATCAGGCGGATATCTTTTTGAAAGAACGCCTTATCATTCGTGACAATCAATTCGCATCCGCTTCTTTCCGCAGCTCCATATTGAACCACATCTTCCAGATCAGAGTGGTTTGTTTCCAAAGCCAAAGAAAACGCATTGTTATCTGCACCAATTACAACGAATCGATCATTAATCACCGTCAAAAACTTCCGCAAATCACTCACTTGTTTTTTAGCGACATAATCAATATTCAAGAGAGTAATATCAGACACTACGCCCTGAAAAAGATTCTCCCCACAAGCGTTCAGAACAGAAAGCCCCGCCTGATAATTTTCTCGTTTCAGAACCACGTCTAAAAAAACATTCGTATCAATAAAGATATTCATCGCGAAACCCTTTGATATTTCAGATCCGTCGTCGTGAACTTAGGATCAAGCACGCCGACAAATTCATCAAAAAGTCCGACAGAAACATTCTCCGTTATTTCTCGAATTGGTTCGATATTGACCGTCCAACGCTTCCCGCGAAACG
>JAOZMR010000311.1:2231-2922 GCA_029934215.1 Pontiellaceae bacterium
AATCGCCTCTGCTAACATAACGAACCTCCCTTTCTCTAAACTCTACACCATTTCCTCGAAAGCGATATATAATTTTGCTGAAAGCAAAATAACGACCGCTAGGGAGTGGTTCACCATTGAAACCCTCTATCTCTGCTCCGCGTCTCTGCGCCTCTGCGTTAAAATCCGTTCCTGTTCGGTTCCAAACATTGGAAAAACCACCAACTTATAACTCACCGAATTACCCTAAACCACCAGTATCGATTACTCAATGGTTTAAGCTCTAAACTCACCTTGTTTTTTTTGATTTATACTGTACCCATATTTCATGTGACATCTCGGACACCGCCCCACTTTTTTCTTCAAAGGGAGAGACACTTCAATCTTATTTCCGCACGTCGGACAAGGAGGTCTTTGCAAATCTGGATATTTCTCGACTGGTTCTTTTTTATTTGAAACCCAATCGAAGAAACAGAAACCCAACCCGAGAAAAAAGCCAATTGGTGCTAAAACCATAAACCAGCTCCCGCCAGCAAAAATCAGACCCAGCACGCCAAAAACCAGCGCGCTCAAAAGACTGAAAATCATACTTGCCGTACATTTGGCGATAAGAACGAAAAATACGATAGTCCAAAAGACTCCCCAAAACGTCATATCACACTGCGGTTACCCCAACTTTTAGGGCCACAGGCTAAGGTGGATTTTGTGTTCA
>JAOZMR010000312.1 GCA_029934215.1 Pontiellaceae bacterium
TCTTCCACCAACGTGAAGCCAGACCTCCGCCCTCTGACCCCTGATCCCTGACCCCTGATCCCTGACCCCTGATCTCTGACCTCTGATTTTTTCATTCCCGGTCTCCCATATAACGAACGATGCTGTATTCGGCGAGGGGGTAGGGATATTCATCAACCGCACTCCCGTTGCTGAAAATGGAAAATAAAATACTGTTTTCTGGCGCCCACACTTTAGCGGTCATTTCCCAGCGTTCCACGTCCCCCTGATCGTTCAACCCGGGTATGACATAGACCTCAACCACTCCGTTTGTTGAAAAGATGCTGTCTTCAGGCGTAGAAGATAGTAGATGGGTTCTGCTTTCTGGCGCTCCAACGTTGGGCAGGTTTCGGTGGTCTCCCACATTGAATTTCCCCCAGAGAGCGTCAAAAGCAATGCTTTGTGCCTCCAGTTTTGCTCGAGAGCGCATCAAGGTTTTATGGGAATACATCATACCCTGGTAGAGCGTCGTGGCGGATGCTGCCACTAAAAGAATGGAAACCAAAACTTCTACCAGAGTGAATCCTTCGGACGACATTTTTGTTGTAGTTTTCATAGATGTTTATTTTGTAGCATAAACCATTCCGGTTGGACATCTTTCTTTTTAAAATCATCGCATAACTGGAATGGAATGTGCTATTTATCACGAAATCTCATCGTACTAAGGGTTCCGAGGGTTGGAAAAGAAGGGTCATTTCGTGAAAAATAAAAAAACCAGTGAAAATCGCTCGTATAAAACGTTCTTCTTGCGGATGTTGTTTTTTGAATCGCAATGCACGGCGTTTACTCTCGTCGAGGTGGTTTTAGTTGCGGCGTTGATTGGGATTCTTGCCGTTGCACTGGCTCCTTCCATTGCTCGAGGGATGCGGTATCGAACGACCCGCGACGTAGCTCAAAAATTTCAGCAGGCGGTTTTGGCGTTTGAGGAATATTACTCAGATAAAGGGAAATGGCCAAACAACGCCGGTCCGGGTGTTATTCCTTCGGAAATGACGGGGGCTAATGCGTATTATTTCGCAGCGAACGGAATCGATTGGTGGGAGGAGAATCCCACGGGGATCGGCGGGCGTTGGGATTGGGATAATTATTCTCATTTGGGTGCATATATATCGATTGCGAACCCGACGGCTGAGGATGAAAAACTTTTGGCGCTGGATCGCATTTTGGATGATGGATCCTTAACGAGCGGGAAATTCCAGAAGGGCGTGAATACGTATTATGCAAACGATTACAGCTTTATTATTGATTTGTAAATGATTGCAAATGTGAATTGATGCGAGGGGTGTCGAGTGATACCGTTTCCGAAAATTAGGATTATCCAATGGATTTAAAAGAGCTATCAAAAATCAACATTCAAGATGTGTTTAAGAAATCAAGCGGGGGCGCGAAAGGACGGGAGCGAACGCTCTCCAGCGTGTTAGGTCTTGAATTCGGGTCAGATATCGTCAACGCCGTTCGTCTAAAGAAAAGCGGAGCGAAGATCGAATTGTTGGGCGTCGATACCCTTCCGCTTCCCGCGCCAAACGATGATACCATGCTTATTCCCGGTGAATTGAAGGAAAGTTACGCCGCCCTTTGTTCCGATTTTCCAGAGTCGATAGCGCGCGTCTTCAGTTATACGCCGGAAGGGGAATATGCTCTTGCGGATGTCGTACGCTCCAGTTTGAATGTGGATGATGGGTTCCGGGTGGGTGGGCTTTTGTTGAAGGAAGCCCGCAAAGAACAGATGATTCTTGGAGTGGCAACACCAATGAAAACCGTGGAGAGAATGCTTTCGCTTTTCTCTGAAGGACCTCCGGCTCTCTGTTCGCTTGAGTTGTCAGGGTTGGCCTCTACCTCTGCTTTGTTTTTTCAAAAAGGGAGGGAAACTCATGCCGAAACCGTATGTGTGATAGAGGGAGGGGCTTCTTCTATGACGGCCTCTTTCTTTGTGGACAACCAGCTTAAAATCGTTAATCAGCTTGCTGTCGGGACGGATCTTTTGCTGGGAGAGGTTGAAAAAGCATTAGATGTGGATGCAGAAACCGCCGTAGACATTGCTCAAGGCAATGTTGTGGATATATCTTTTATTGCTCAAAAAACGTTTGGTGTGCTCTCGAAGCAACTGTCTATTTCTAAAGAGTTCGTCGAACGTCAGACTCGCTCGCGCCTTTCTATGTGTTACCTCTCTGGTAAAATGGCGCTGATTCCCGAAGTGGGTGTTTTATTGAAGACTGCATTAGAAAGTCCTGTCGAAGTTTGGAATCCTTTCGAGCCTTTTATCCTTCCCGAAGACGGGTTGCCTGCGTCCGTTCAGGGGCGGGAATCCCTATTCGCCTCTGCCGTCGGCGCAGCCCTTTCATCCATGGAGAGTTAACGCATGAGTTTACATGTTGATCTGTTAGAAAAATCGGAACATCGATATCAAAGTGGGGTTGACTGGAAAAGCCTGATCTTGTGGGGGTTTTTTGTGACCACGGTTTTGACCCTGTTTCTTGTGTTGGTTGCTTCGGGTGTGAAGCTTCGCCGCGTTTCAAAAATGAACGTACTGAAGAAGGACTGGGCGCAAATAGAAAAAAAAGTGGGTGAGTTACAGGCGAAGGATGTTGCGGGAAAAACAAACATCAAAACCTACCGAACGTTGAAACACTCGCTCGATGGAGAGCATGAGTTTCGGTATAGACTGCTGACTGAAATTCGAGCCGGTTTGTACGAGCAGATACGACTCAACCATCTTTTTATCGGACAAGAAGATGGATACGATGATTTGAGTTATAAAGTTTTGCGCTTACAGGGAGAAGCCGTCGGGGATGGAGGAGCCATGTTGCCCGTTAAATGGAGAAACGTTTTGATTTCTAACCCTAAGATTTGTTCCGTTGCCGGAAATGTCTCGTTGGAAAAATTGATACCTGAGGGTAATCAAC
>JAOZMR010000071.1 GCA_029934215.1 Pontiellaceae bacterium
GCCGGAATGCAGGCGGTCTTGAATTTGCAACACTAAAAATAAAACAAAGAAAACGCGCGTGATCAAAAACAGCTGTAGAATCGTGATTGCGGTGGTAGCAAAAGGGGCTTAACTTAGTGCCATTCATCCGTGGGACGAATGGCACTAAGGGGAGTGGAATTTATCGTTGTACCAAAAACCAGTACAACAAAAACGTCCAACCCTTGGAACGCGGTGCGGAAACATTCGCCACGAAACGCAAAAAAAACTTAACTGGAGCTATTTCGACAGAATCATTGGCGACAGAATCATGAAGAGTTTTTCTATATTCAGCTGTTGGAAATGATTCTGTCGACCATCATTTTGTCGAAAAAAGCCGCAGTTGAATTGTTGCTTATAAAGGGTTTTCTGGGTTGAAAAATGGTACTTCGAATATTTCCGCTCCCCTCAGTTAAACCCCTTTGCTACCGTTGCAATCACAATTCCACAGCTGTTTTGATCACGAATTGTTTTTGGCTCAATTCTGATCTATTTTGGTCCAATTCGTGTGGATTAGCGAAATGACCCGTTCCTTCGTCACTATTTTTGGATACAAAAATTATTTATCGCTATGTTTTCAGCGCTGGTCAATCCCATTCCTTCCCGCCCCAACCCCGTCGTGATCTGCGCTCTCTTGAGGCGAAAATTCTTCCAATCCTCGGAAGTTTATCTTTCAATCGGAAATCGGAAATCTTCACTCGGCAATGCTCTCCCCCTCGGCTGTTCCTCTGACTTCCTCTAGCGATAGCGGTTGTGAAAAAGTGATAAAGAGCAGTGGATAGAATCGGTGCGGAACGATTTTTCACCCGCTCCTATCCGTTTTGTATTATAAAAAGGAAACGGAATTATGCCGCATGAACGTACCGTTGAATGGAGTTGAGCTCGGATGTCTCCGCCTTTTTTGCAGCGTATAGATCGCAACGTAACTGTAGGTTAATCCAAAAATCTTCAGATGTGCCAAAGAAACGCGCCAATCGCAACGCTGTTTGCGGTGTTACACCTCGCTTGCCGTTAACAATTTCATTGATGCGTTGGTAAGGAACGTGTATCCAATCCGCAAGTTGCCTTTGAGTCAGTGACATCGGAGTTAAAAACTCATTTAGTAACATCTCACCAGGGTGAATTGGTTTTCTGTTTTTAGGTATGCGAATCATATTCTGCTCCATTTATTTAGTGATAATCGACAATTTCTACCTGCGCGGGTCCTTCAATATGCCATTTAAAGCAGACTCGATACTGTTGGTTAATTCGAATACTGTATTGCCCTTTACAAAAGACATGATGAGACGGATATCATGCTGTGTCAAAACACATTAAAAACGAGGGATGAAAATGAATAAAAAAAGACGGTCATTTACAGATAAATTCAAAGCAAAAGTCGCTATTGATGCGATCAAAAACTTGAAGACTCTGGGCGAATGGCTTTTGCAAATTCACGGATCTCTGTGGCGCGAAGAAGGATGCTGGCAAGTAGGTAAATTGTACAAGCCACTACGATGCTTCCCGTTACCGCGATGATCTGCTGTGTTTTTCCACCCATTGGAAAGAGTCCATATGCTCTTGTTGCAGCAAATCCCATGATCAATGCGGCACAGAGCGAGCGTCCTGCAGTGGCGGCAACTTTTTTCCAGTCCGGCTTGCCGATGCGCCGTTGTAGGATAAGCGCGAGACAGCTCATGTTGAACACCGATGAAAGTACTGTGGCAAAGGCGAGTCCGGCGTGTTTGACCGGTAACGGAAGGGTCAATATTAAGGTGATGTTTAATGCGAGGTTGAGCCCTACGGCAATTGCTCCAATTTTTACGGGGGTTTTCGTGTCTTGCTGAGCGTAGAATGCTGGCACGAAGATTTTGGCGAGACTGAAGACGATGAGCCCGGGGGCGTAGCACTGGAGCGCGATGGCGGTCATCCAGGTGGAGGTGCTGCCAAAGGATTTCCACTCAAAAATCATCTGTACAATTGGATGCGCTAGAACAAGCAGACCAATGGCTGCCGGAATCATGATGAAAAGTAGATGGCGCAGTCCGTCGGTGATGCCTTGCCGGATTTTTTCAGGGTCATTCTGTGCAGCATGTTTGGAGAAGGTTGGAAGCAAAACGGTGCCGAGCGCGGTGGCAAAAATTCCAAGGGGAAGGTAAATGAGGCGTTCGCTAAAGTAGAGCGCGGATGGGGCTTCTTTGCTAACCCACATGGCGAGCAGGCGGTCGATCATGACGTTGAGTTGTAAGATCGCCATGCCAATTGCGGCGGGCCCCATTAGGCGTATGATGCGTATGACCTTTTCGTTTGTTTCGCTTTTTCCAAACTTTGGAAGCGTTGGTGTCCAGCCGAAGTGGCGAAGGACGGGCCATTGCACGATCCATTGTAAGATACCGGCCACGAGTACCGCCCAGGCGACGGCTCTTATTTTTTCTTCCGGTGAGTTTCCAATGTTTGGAACCACGAATAGGAGCGTTGCGATCCATAGGATGTTGAGGATGCTTGGAGCAAAGGAGGAGATGGCAAAGTGGTGAAATGAGTTGAGAATCGCCATGGAAACGGCGGCGAGGCAGATGAAGATCATGTATGGCATCATGATTAGGAGTAGATCAATGATGGCAACGATTCTCGCGTTTTCCGGTGAAACCGTGGTCGCGATGAGCATGGTGGCGATGACAATGAGCGTGAGCACGACGGCGAGTAGAGAGAGAACCCGGTTGACAAGCGTCCATGCTGCGGCGTCGCCCTCTTTTTCGCGCGTTTCCACGAGGACGGGAACCAGCGCGGAAGAGAGTGCGCCCTCGCCGAATAGGCGGCGAAAGAGGTTGGGAATGGTGAAGGCAACGACGAAGGCGGACATGATTAATGATGTTCCGAAGATGCCAGCCATCAGCATGTCGCGTGCGAGACCGAGTAGGCGGCTCAGCGATGTGAAGCCGCTGACGATTCCTGCTGATTTAATTATGTTTTTTGAGTCCATTACGGTTGAACGGTCTGGGTTCGAGAAGCGTAAGAAGCGTAAGAAGCGTGAGAAGCGTAGAACACGATCATCCTCGCGACTCCTTAATGAAGTATGTGTCCCGTTTTGACTTTCCTACGACCTCTTCCTCCACACAAAGCATTCCTTTTTTATGGAGTTCCAGCAAGCGCTTGTGAAGTTGCGCTCGTGATAAACCAACGTCCTTTATAAAGGTCTGATCAGAAGAGGAATGGGCGCCGGTTTTCTCTAGGAATTGAAAAATCAGAACATCCTTTTGATCCAATTTTTCCCCGCATTGCTCGACCGCTGTACACATGCATTCTAATGAAATGGTTTTTTGTGTAGTTTTTTCTGAAACGAGTTCCATCGCTTCTCGAAGAACGGCAAATGCCCGTCTTGGATGTCCGCCAGTTGCCGCTACTAGTGCCCAAAAGGCATCCTTTTTGATAAAACTGTCTATCATGTCCGCCCCGTTTTGACAGTCTAGCCGTCTGGCGATAATTTCATAAAGATCGCTCGGAGAAAAAACGGAGACCTCGATCAATTGTCCGAAGCAGAAGGAATATGCCTCTTCTACACCTGGAAGATGGTTGTCAATTCGATCTGCAAAACTTTGATCCAGAGTCACAACGAAAGGCACGCCTGCACCCGAAAAGAGCCCATCAATTGTTTGGGCAAATTTTGTAATGAACTGGAAGTAGGCATCCTCGTTGTTGATTAGAAATTTTGCGCGTTCTAGGTTGTCGATGATGACAACAAAAGGCTCCTTTTTGTGCAGAGCAATTTTTTTGATTAAAGCCAGAGCCGTTTTTTCGGTATATTTTTGGAGAGAATGCTCTTCTGTTTGCGTTATTCCGGTTTTAAGACTCAGCGAGAGCAGGGCTTTCCAGCCCGTCTCGCCGGTCGCCTCTACCGCTGACGTATATTGGATGCTGTTCTCAACCCGCCCCAGCTCTTGGTCCACTTTCAGTTTCATTCGGGCGAGAACTTGCACTTTGCCTGCTTTGATTTCTCGAAGAATTGATGCAAGAACCTCACGATAAAGTAGATTTTCGCTGGTTCCGCTCATTTGAATATCGACAACGGCGTACCCTTCCTTGCGAGTCAGTGTCGATAGTTTGTTTAGCATCGAGCTTTTACCAACGCCCTGCGCCCCAAATACGCCTGAAAGAGGATTGCTTAAGGCGTTCCGCAATCGACGAATTTCTGTTTTTCGATCAACGAACAAATCTAGGTCTGTGTTGCTCAGTACGCGATCATCAAACGGATGCCGTTTAAATCCCCAGAATCTAAGAACAGGTGTAATAATTGTTTTCATATCATTGCTCTGTTAAATCGCTCGAAACACGGCCCAATGCAATCCATTTTTCACGGGTCAAAAGGACGCCCGCCCAAACGGTGAGTGCCATCATGGGACCGATCCAGCCATTGGAAATCCATTCGTTGGGTCCATAGAGCCAGGTAAATCGCCCTTGATTTTCGACAAATAGGCGAAAGAGCATCATGACCCAGACCCATCCGGCATGCAGACCAATGGCAATGTAGACCGAGCGCGTCCAGTAGCTAAGAGTTGCCAGGACGGTCCCCATGCAGAATAGCGTGAAGAATTCCTGCCAAAACGTATCACCCGCTCCGGTAAAGAGGTTGCTGTAGAGTAATAAACCTGAGCACCATTGATTTGTGATCACTGGGTTTTCAGGTTTCAAAAAGTGCACCATAGAAAACAAAACACTACTTAGCAGTATCGCTGGCGCAACACCGAGGCTTTTGCGAAGCACTGTCAGAATGTACCCCCGGAAAAGAATTTCCTCAATTGCGCCGATCAGAAACATGCCGATAATGATCTTGAGTAGCGCAGAAACCAAGTCGTCGCCGACCTCTATGGGGCAATATACGCCGACCAACAAGCCGACTAGATAAACAAGAAACATGCTGCTTATGGCAACAACCAGACCGAAACCAAACAGGCTCGCCCAATCCTTTTGCTTTGGAACACCAAAATCGGCACGACCGTGCAGGCCGCTCAGGCGGTAGGCTGGAATCAGCATCACCAAAACAAAGATCAGCACGAGCCGATCGTTCACCCGCCTGAATGGAGAGGTAAAGATTGAGTCTGCGATATCAGCCCAAAAGGCGTGATCACCGGTCTGCGCACATGCTCGAACCCATTCCATGACGTGCGGTGATTGGCTTTGGATTGCCTGATAAACCCAGGGAGTCAAAAGAGCGGACAAAAGCGGCGCAGCAATAAAAATGAGAAGCAAAGATATGAGTGGTTTAAATTGGTACGTATTCATAAAACTCCGAACGATATAATGAAGTTGCGGGGTATCGTATCGTTTTAATCCGCAAAAACAACAAAAAGAGCTACCCGCTTTCGCGGATAGCACAACTATTGCTTGAGCGAATTTCTCTATGCACTAACCATCAGACCGGCTCGTTCAAAATCTTCCGTCGTTCGGATCTTCATATTATTCGGCGTGGAAACCACCAAATGGATGATCTGACGGGTTTTTTCCAGCAGTGCAGATTCATCGTCAACAAGCTTTCCACCGCCCTTAAGCATCTTTTCAAAAACGTCGCGTTTAAATACCTGCGGGCTCTGAGCCAGCCAAATCGTTGAACGATCCATCGTCTTGCTGAGCCGTTGTCCTTTTTCTGCGAACTTGACCGGCTCCGTGCTTTTGACAGCTGCAACAGCGGCGCCGTAGCGTTTACCTGCTTTGACCGTTTCGGTAATTACCGTATCGCTCACAAACGGACGTGAAGCCTCGTGCACCATCACCGTTGAGGCATCTTCCGGAACCTGCTCGTGCGCCTTCTTCAAATTGGCCAGTCTTTGCAGGGTACCCGCAACCACGGCCTGCACCTTTCTGCAACCGAACTGACGAATCATGAGCAACGCACTGTCGATTTTCTCTTTTTTGACGACTAATACAATGCCGTCAATTAATGCATTTTGTTCCAGCGCCTGAAGGGCGTGCGCTAAAACGGGGCGATTTCCTAGAGCAAGAAAAGCCGCATCCACTCCTGGCGCAATTTCTTGATCTTTTCCACATGCTAAAACAATAGTCCAAGCTGACATAAGCATCATCTCCTAATTGTACCGACTAAGCTTTCACGATTTCGCTACACCGTCGGTGTTGTAAGAAGTTAGCAACTTGCCCCTGATCTGTCAAATTGTTTAGAGAATTTTTAGTTTGGGCAGATCCTGGATATCGACGGTTCCGGCGATACGTCCTGCTTCATCCACCACGACGAGGTCGTCGATGTTGCGCTCCTCGTAGAGTTTAAGGATGTCAACAGCTAGCTGGTTTGGGGTCAGAGTCACCGGATTTGCGGTCATCACAGAATCAATGGTCACCTCGGTGATGTTAGGAGTGTCGATTAGATGGCGTCGGAGATCGCCATCAGTAAAGATCCCGAGAAGTTTTTCGTCCGCATCCGATACTGCAACACAACCAGAGCGTGCGCCAGTCATTGCGATCATCGCATCCTTCACTTTTGCGCCGCTGGTCACCTTGGCTAGGCGATCATCTTTGCGCATCACATCAGAAACCTTCAAAAGCAAGGTGCGCCCAATCGCGCCGCCGGGATGGAGTTTTGCGTAGTCCTCCTTTTTGAAACCGCGTGCTTCGAGAAGCACGATCGCCAGCGCATCGCCGATGGCAAGCGTCACAGTTGTGCTTGTGGTCGGCGCCATTCCGAACGGGCAGGCCTCTTTATCAACCGTGATCGGAAGAATCAGATCGCTCTGTGCTCCAAGCGGGCTTGTCGCATCGCCTGTGATTCCGATGATTTTTACGTCGCGTCGTTTTAGCGCGGGAAGCAGCGCAATCAATTCGTCGGATGCGCCGCTATAACTAAGAGCAAGCACCACATCCCTCTCGTCAACAATTCCAAAGTCGCCATGCATCGCTTCGATAGGATGAAGCAGCGAGGAAACGGTGCCAGTGCTATTGAATGTGGCGACCATCTTCTGGCCAATGTGAAAATTTTTGCCGACTCCGGTAACGATCACCTTCCCGCCATTTTCCATAGCGGCAAGAATCCACTCGATCGCTACAACAAACCCATCGTCAATCTGATCGCGCACCTTCTCCATGCCCGCAATTTCAATATCAAAAATCTCTCTAGCTCGCTTCTGAAAATCCATAATCACTCCTGCATCCAAGGGTTGGGAAAAGATAAAAAACCGGTTACACCGATTCCAAAGATTGGAAAATCCTACAGACCCATATACGATCCATCAATCATGAATATGAACAACAACACACGAACCATCTTTCCGACCGAACTAGCGAAGCGCCGTCACGAGCGGCAAACCGTCCTAGAAACCGGCGTTCTTGACACATCTCGGCTATTCACCATGAAAAAGCTGATGGACCTCTGCGAACGCGCAGCACGCCGAGCGGGGCTTCTATCGCACCGAACACCCAAACCGGCAGAACTACGTCTACTCCTCGACGAAGCCGTTACATCCGTTGCATTTGCAAAAACCCAACCGCTCGCCAACCTATCCCCCACCGCGCTCGCCGGCGTCCTATCTCAGCTCATCGAAGCATTCGCCTTCCTCGCTGAAAACCAGGAAACCATCATCGAATGGCTACTCGCGCACGAAAAAAGCCATAAACTCTATGGACTCGGACAACTGCTCGAGACCTGGCGCGAACTCTGTACAGCAAAAGAAATTGCAGACCGCTTCGTCGTGAACACCGCGCTACTCCAGCTCATCGAACACGGCGAACTGCCGCACGAACTGAAAGGCGAAATACACTTCAGAGCCGTACGCTGGTTCAACCCATTCGAAGAACGCCTCGTCGCAGCGCTACAGAAACGTCAATCGCAACTCTCCATCTTTTCAGTTCTGCCAGATGCCCACGCCGAAGCAGCAGAAGACCGGCTTTGCGCCCGAGTTCGTAGCGAACTCGAACGCGGCAACGAAGAAGAATGGAAACCATGGGTCGAGGACTTCGCCGACGCCTTCGAAGCCGACGACAGCAACATCCTCGAAGACAAATCAGCAGAAAAAATCTCCTTCTTCGTCTCAGCAAACACCTATGGCGAGATCGAAGACGTGGCTCGACGCATCGCAAAAAAAATTGAACGCGGCACTGCGCCCGACACAATCGCACTCATTCTGCGCGACCTAAGCCCATACACCGACATCATCCCCGACGTCTTTCAACGCTTCAACATCCCCTACTACTTCCGCCGAGGAACGCCGGCCGCCGCGCACCCGCAAGTCAAAACCCTCCTCGCCATGCTCGCCTTTCCGCGAAACATGTCGCGCGACAGACTCTGCGACCTACTTCTCATGCCAGGGATCGACTGGCCAAACGTGGACGACCGCGAAACCCTCGCGCAAGAAATCCGAGACCAAGAACCACCCACCCTCCCCCATCTACCCAAAAAACTCTCAGAACTCTTCCAAGGTTCGGAATTTTCGGACCAAATCCAATTCATCATCCACCACCACAAACTCAACATACCCGAAGAAGTACTCGAACTCATCCAAGAAATCGCAGCAGTAGAATCGAGCTCCAAACAGAAAAACTCCCTCTTCGAAGAACTCCTCGACAACATCACACTCAAGGACAAACACAGCACAGAGAACGGCGTATGGATCATCAACCCGATGGACGCATCAGGTCTCCGGTTCGACACCGTATATCTTGCTGGGATGGACGACCGCACCTTCCCGAAAATACCCAAAGCCGACACACTACTCAACGCCGACAACCGCACACACCTCCGAGCATTTCTCCGCGAACATAAAATCGAATGCCCACGCCTCGCGCTCTCCGAAACAAGCGAAGCCCTGATACAAGAAGAGATCCTATTCCTCACCACCATCAGCGCAGCAAAAGAAAACCTAGCCCTCTCCTACACCCGCACCGACGCCGACGGCAAAGACCGTGCGCCGGGCGAATTCTTCGAACGAATGATCGGTCTAACCGGATGCAACCCAACCCTCGGCGAATCGTTCCACACAATCCTCCCGCCCAACGCCGTCCGCGCCGCAGACGAAGCACGTCAAACACAAGCACAGCTAAACCCAACTCCACCAACAATCCAGCAACCAAACATATCACCCGCAGCCATCCAGAAATGGATCAAAAACAACCCAGAATTCAGCGCGACATCTCTAGAATCGCTCGCCCGCAACCGCTACACCTTCTTCCTCGAAAAAATACTCGGCATCAAACCCGACCGCACACACGAAGACACCACCGACCCAATGGACCGCGGAACCATCATCCACAACATCCTCGAACTCGCATACAAAACCATCGCCGAACAGAGCGACCTATACGCAAAAAAAACCTCCGAAGGTTGGAAACTATCGCAAGAAGGCGACATACCGCTCGCCGTATTCAACCCATCAAAAACCGACGAACTACTCGCGCTCGCCCGCCACATCGCAGAAAACGAATTCTCGAAAGCCGAGCAACTCTCAACCCGTCACCTAGGGCACCGAGCCGTCTGGGAAACCGAAAAACGCAAACTACACCAAATCATAGAAAACTACATCCGCATGGATCTCGAAACCGCCCCCGAAGAGAACCGCTACCCAGCACTCTTCGAAATGAAATTCGAAGAAAAACACAACCTACCCATAACGCTCACCCACGGCATAGAAAACGTACGCCTAAAAGGAAAAGTCGATCGGATTGATCTAATCTTTGAAACCGACGGGAACCTAAAAAGCCTACTCGTTATAGACTATAAAGGCAAATCTCGAAACGACACCAAAGAAACACTCGAGAAAAAGATCACACACAACCTCGACTGCCAGCTAACACTCTACACCTTTGCAGCGCAGCAAAAATTTTTCGGAGCACACAACACCCCCGATCTAAACGAAAACGTGCAAGCGGTATATCACCTACAAGAGCGGGAACTCAAAAAAATGACAAATCACTTCAGCAAAAAACGGCTCACCATGAACCAAGACCTAACCGAAAAATTTCTCGAGACCCTATTTACAAACCTAAAAAAACTAACAAACGGCGACCTCGCCACCGACCCACTCATTGCCGGATTCGAAGACTACGCCCACATTTGCCGCACCACAGCCATAGACCCAAAAGACCTGTTCCAAACCTCATAAAAACAAGCGCGCGCCCCCTTTCGCTACCACAGCAATCACGATTCTACAGCTATTTTTGATCACGAATCTACACGAATCTCTTCTGGATCAATTCTGATCTATTTTAGTCCCATTCATGTAGATCGTTAACTAATTCATCGCATGGTTATCAATAACAAGAAGAAACCTCAAGCTTGAAGGTGTTTTTGAGCTTTTCTTGAAACAGCTTTTAAGTTTAACTTTAAGTCGTTGTTTCATCATAAAAACTACTGCAACTCTGTTGCAGGTGAAAAGGGAGATAGTTTTTGCAGAACGATTGACGGCAGACCTGAGGTATTCCGAACGTGCTTTTTGTATTCCCAAAATTGGGTATGCACTTTACTCAACCGACCGCAATATGTAGGATGCGCAGATAAAAAAAACGACACATCCGGTAGGGGGAATTGACTACCCTAGAACTTTTCAGGAATTTGACGAATGGTTTTCGACTGAGGAGCTTTGCTTAGATTGCATACAAAAAATTCGTTGGCCAAACGGGTTCATCTGTCCTCACTGTGGAGATCAACCCAACGCTCCGTCATGGATGGGGCGCGGATTGTTACTCTGCACACACTGTAAAAAACAAACATCGATTACTTCGGGAACTCTTTTTCACCAGACCCACAAACCGCTCCGAACTTGGTTTTTAGCAATGTGGTTTCTGACCTCTCAAAAACATGGAACAAGTGCCCTCGGATTGCAGAGAGTCCTAGCCCAAGTTTCCCCGTTTTTCGCGCAAACCACTGCAAACATGCGTTCTCATA
>JAOZMR010000313.1 GCA_029934215.1 Pontiellaceae bacterium
ACCGTGAAATTGAACTGCCGAAGATAGAAGCAGAACTTACGGGATGGACTACTAGCGCACCGGGCGTGCAACGTTGCACATACCGATCTAGCACCAACCGATGATCCACCCAAATAAGCGCTTCAGGGACTCGACGTACCCGTTCGGGACGTAATAACTGCTTCTTGATCCTCATATTCATCTCCTATTTTTGTGGTTTCTATGGCCAACACAGCTAAACCACTTAATCTGGACATAAACCTCACGAACAGAGCGGGTTGTGACAAACGCATGTCTTGTAACGTTTGTTGCATTAAGCTGGTTATATCCTCCTGTTCATCACCAGGTTGTGACCTACATGCATCTTGTAACGCTTTTTTGCGTAAAGACGCCTCCTTTGCGTAACTTGGATTATCTTTGCGCCGACCCTGAACTCGTTTGACATTTTCGTCCCCGCAAAAGTGGTCGCGGTTTTCCGGTTTACTGAGCCTCTTGCGTTGCGAATGCGCCTTACTTGCGCATTTGCATTCAGGTTTTAAACAGAACTTCTGCTTCCAATTTAGACGGGGTTTACGGATAAACAACTCCCTGTATTTCAAGCATGTATGCTTCCTGACACGCTTTTTGTTTTTTATAAAAACCTCTTGTTGAAGAGAGTGCAGAAAAACTTGCGAGTGTGCGAAAAGAAAACGCCGACGTCATTCAACTTGCGAGGGAAAACTAAAAAACGACCGAGCGAGGATATTTTAACCGAAAAAAGAATGAAGAAAAAGAGAAAAGATGGGCATTTCAACCCGCCGCAAACCGGCACATTTCACGCCGCCGCTGACATAGCGTAGCGGTTGGGAACCCGTCACTGTTTCTGGTGATGGAAACCCCGAGTGTGTCGGCAACGATATTTTTGGACGGAGGGTTTGCCGGATAACCCAATTGACTTCTCTTATATTCTTCGGATTCCCGCATCGTGGGACGTCGACGAAGTCCGAGCGGGCACTGACCCGACCGATTCAGGCTCGCAGTTCAAAATCACAGGATTCGCGGAAGCGACGGGTAATTCCATCAAGGGAATGAGTGGCGCAGGAAAGAGCTATCAGCTCCAAAGGGCGAGCGCGCATGGAAGGACCTATACCGTTTGGTGTGCGGGCGACTTGATTGAACGCTTCACTGTTCTCGAATCGGGAATCTTCTCGACCCCGCCCGTGAACGTCTACAACGCCTTTTCCACCAACGCGGCGGCGTTTATAGAGTCACCGTGGATGAATAGGGCTCGCTCCGAGGGGCAGGCAGAGATGTCTGTCCAGTATTCAATATGGACACAAGAAACACCCGTTTTATACACCAATGTTTTCCTGAAATCTTCCCCTGGAATAGTCGCGATTCGATAGCTATAGTTAATTATTATCGCATTTCACTTGCAACGATTTTTTTTTTGGCGTAAGACAATCCCTATTCAAAAGGATCCTGATTGAAGGAGCCAATAACAAAAACAATCGCAACTAAGGAGAATTCAACATGGCAGCAACCAAATCACAGATCATCGCAAAAGTCGCTGAAGATGCAGAAATTAGCAAAGCACAGGCGAAAGCCGCTATCGAATCGTTAATCGGTCAAGCTTATACAGGCGCGAACGATGAAAAGGGATTCACAATTCCTGGCCTCGGAAAAATCATTAAGGTGGATCGTTCTGCTCGTCAAGGTCGCAATCCTGCAACCGGCGAAACGATTGAGATCGCTGCAAAAACGGTTCTTAAGTTCCGTATTGCAAAAGCCGCTAAAGATGCCGTTCTCGGCTAAGCCGCTTCGAGACGTATGGTCGCCCTGCAAATGGGCGGCTGCTTTTTTATATTGGTGAAAATCCGTATATCCGGATAGACAGATGCTTATGACGATTGCTCAAAAACTCAGTACAGCTAAGCGGCCGCTTATTTCGGTCGAGTTTTTTCCGCCAAAAACCGAGAAGGGTGAGACTGGTTTTGCTCGCGCCGCGCAGGAGCTGACGGAGCTGAATCCAGATTTTGTTTCTGTCACATGCGGAGCGGGCGGGACGGCTGCGGGACCTACTCTCGCGGTTTCTTCGCAGCTACACGAACAGGGCTACGGGAATGTGATGCCGCATTGTACCTGTGTGGGCGCTTCGCGCGATGCGTTGGCTCGCACCACGGATGCGCTTGTTGAGGCAGGTTTTGGCAGTATTATGGCGCTTCGCGGTGATCCACCGAAGGGTGAGCGCTATTTTAAGCCTGAGCCGGATGGTTTTCACTATGCCGCAGAGCTTGTCGCTTTTTTGCGCGAGCGCCATCCAGCGCTTTGTATCGGCGTGGCTGGTTATCCAGAGAAGCATCCTGAAGCGCATAACCGAGATGAAGATATTCGGCATTTGAAGGAAAAGGTGGATGCGGGTGCTGATTTTATTACCACCCAATTGTTTTTACACAATCACGTTTATTTTGATTTCGTCGATCGCTGTCGATCGGCAGAGATCACTGTTCCGATTTTGCCCGGTCTTTTGCCCATCACATCGCTTAAGCAGATCAAGCGGATGCGTGCTTTTTGCGATTTTCATGTACCTAGCCGTTTGTTGCATGATTTGCAGGCTACCGAGGATAATCCGGAGAAAGCCAAGCGTGTGGGTTTGTATTGGACAATTGAGCAGCTCGCCGAGCTGGTAGAAGGAGGCGCCCCAGGCATTCATCTTTATTTGTTAAACCACGCAGAAACCGTGTTTTACCCTGAGCTCTTCGCCTGCCTCTCCCGCGTTCGTGGATAGTTCGACCTGAAAGCTGCAAACAGATGGAGATTTGTTGGTCACAAAAGAGCACAGAGAACTCAAAGGAAGAAGAAAGGCAGAGTTCCAAAGGTTGGAAAATCCCCTCCAGGGCCTTTCTATTACCCACAAGTCGGGGCGATGGCTAGAGTTTTGATTCCAGCTTAA
>JAOZMR010000314.1 GCA_029934215.1 Pontiellaceae bacterium
TTACAGATCCATCTTCCCAAGTATGGTTTTCAGTATCTCCGAAATGAGAACAACATAATGCTGCATCATTGGCAATTGCTCCACCAATAGATTCCCATGCGAAGAACTCAATCCACATATCTTCAGCTTTAGATGATAAAGTAACATCTCTTAAAGCGAATGATTTACCTAAGAATTTAGGCTCAGCAAATTGATATACTGTATTAGTATGAACCAAATGTTTTTTGATTGTAACTAACCAACGAAGACCCATAATACGTTGCTCAGAGAATCCATTAATGAATAACTCTTCTGCTAAGTCTCCACCAATCTCATCTCTAGATAATTTACAGATATCTCTAACTGTAATATTATTAACTAAAGCCATAGATGGGTTCAATGCATTGTCTGTATATGGAAGGCCTTTTGTCATTTCTGTTAAAGACTCTCTATCCATAGTAGCATAAGTAACATTTTGAGAAACATTACCAATACCAGCGTTTCTAGCATTTTCGTTTTGATGAGCAGAATCATAAATAGCATTGAAATCATTTTCACCTTGAGTAAGGATATAATTAGCAACTGATAAATATTTTCTGTCTTCCTCGTCTTGAATCTTTTTCAACATAATGTCTTCGAAGATTTTCTTAATATCCATACGATAAGTAAGAAGCAAGTCAACATCAATACGATGTCTACGAGTCATAATACGGTCAAACATTACACGATACTTAGGTCCTTTGATATATGCTCCAATAGGAAGAGTAGCAAAAGGTACACTATATGCAGCTTCAGCGTTAGGCTCTTTCTCTAAAACCATACAAGGTCTGTCAGTATCTACTTGGTTATCTAAATCAGATGCATCAACCTTAACCATTGGTTGAATGTTACGTTGAAAACCGTCTTCATATAGACGCATTTTAACATAATCTTCTGAACCTTCTTTTGCTTCTTTATACATAGCAGAATCTTTCGGAGCCATGAACCCGTCGATAAGATCGTTATTTGTCAAAGAATCTCTTGTGTTATTATTCATTATAATACTCCTTATGATGTTTTAACTGCTGGTAAATAAGTAGTCCAGAATGACAATACTGGCTTATTATAAGCGTTAGAATCTGTTCCTCTACTTACGATACCGAAACAATGCTGTGTTGAATAAGCATCTGCTGCTAATACTATTTTACCACGATTAGTAGTTACACCAAAAGTAAGTAAATCGTTTACACCGTAAGTTCCTGTTACGAATTCAGTAGTTTGAATTTCATACCCACCTGAAGCAACTAGCCCAGACATTACACCGCCTGAAATATTTCCTTCATCTGAATTTGCGTCAAAGTCGTTAATACCTTGAATAGCAAATAAAGCCATAGGTGCATTATGAGCTACAGCAACATTTGCTACTCCATCCCCTAATCCTGCTACGAAATTTCCTGAATCATTTAGCGTAATTACGCCACCTTCATTGATAACTACATCCTCTGCTGAATCAGCAGGAGCTGCGAAATCTAATGCATACATCATTGAACGACCACTTAACTCAATTTGAGTATGGTCGAACATTTGTCCTGGTTTAAATTTTCCCATTTCTAAGTCTCCTTATTAATTATTTGATCTAATGACCAAATCTTTTATATAGTACCTCTTCCGCTGAAGAAGCATTCCCTTGTTCATCTCTTATTCTAGTTCCCCAAGATTTAGTTTCTTGGGCTTCCTTTATAAGAGATAAATCTCTCTTATCTATTGCCTGTGCTATATTAGATATCTCACAGTTATTAGTTTTTATAACATTACTTAACTTAATTAAAAAATTATCTTCAGTATGTCGTTTATCTAACATTTTAGTATGATTTGCTAAGCTTTTAATAACGGAAGCTTGTTTGTTCATACACTTATTAGACTCTTCAATATACTGAACTATTTCTTGATTAAGTGTCATTGTTTATTATAATTGATTTAAAATATCTTTAACAGTGCTTCGTCTATCTGACATATTTTGCTCGTACGCTAATTTATCCTCAAGACCAGCACCTTCTTCAGCAGCAATCTCTTCTTTAATAGACTCCAATTCTTCAGGTGTTACACCAGCTTCTGCTAATTCATCAGCTAATTGATCTAAAGCAGCAAGTTCGTCACCACCTAATTCACCACCTTCTTCTTCGGGCATAATCATTTCAGGATCTTCTGCAGCAATCTCATCTAAAGCAGCTTCTGCTTCCTCTGGAGATGCTCCTGTAGATTCTACAATGTCTTCAATTTGTTCAGCTTTCTTAGCAAAACCAGCACCGAATGCTGTAATATAATCTTGATAATGAGCATCTGCTGCTTCTTTGAACATCAATACATTGTGTTGATCTTCTGCTGATAGTTTCTCGAACATTTCTTCTTCTGCAGATTTATTAAGTCCTGCATTCTTTTGTAATTTAGACATGATACGATTGCCTAACTCTTGAGTTTTACTCATGTTAATCTCCTGTGAAATTTTTGTTATTTTATCTACTGTAGTAGCGTTGAAGTCTCCTTCGGTAAGAACGTTACTAGCTACATCACCATCTCTATTAGAGACACCACCTTCTACTTGAGAACCACCAGATGAATCTTTAACATCTTGATGCTTTTCTTTAGCAAAACTACCTTCAGCTAACTGACCTTCTGTAGCTGTTCGTGGGTTCTCATTTTTTGTTACATCTACTTTCTTAGTGCCTGCAGGAGCTCCAGCAACACCAGGTATAGCACTCTCTAAAGCTTGCTTATCCATTGCTACATCGGAACTATCTAACAGTGCATCTACATAAGCCAATGCTTGTTCATTACTCATTTTATCCATAATAAGTCCTTTTTGTTTTTGTTTCTAAACTTCTATTCCTTACTCTACAGCAAGAAATTACTAATGTCAATGACAAAAGTAGAACTTGTGCTACTTTTT
>JAOZMR010000315.1 GCA_029934215.1 Pontiellaceae bacterium
ACAGAGAAGATATTATGAAGGTCTTCATTATTAATAAATGAATCACGCTCGTTCTCTATAGAAGACATCTTATCTAAAATAGGGACCTTAGTACTATTATCCTCATTACTTAATCCTCGATAGCTTTGTCTAGTGTTAGATAGGTCTAAGGTTCTTTCCGAAATTCCTTTACCTAATGATTCTAGCTCATTAGATTTAATGAAAGAAGTCCAACTATCATTAAGTGGACAACACATATCATATTTCTTAATATACAAAGCAGGCATCTTAATCTTACCTTTAAGGAAAAATGCTGGTATGTATATCCAAGTGTTGTTAATCATTAATGCTATTACACCTAATCCTTTAGTGTCATCTTCTTCTTGTTCTATTAATTGAAAACCTACTCTACGCTTGTAAAGTGAAGGTGACATTTCTTGTAGACGAGCATCTACTAATTGTGCAAATTTAATCTCAAAGCTATTATCAGCCATTTTATTCTCCTTTATTTATTTTAAACCTGTTGTTGCATTAGGTAAACGAGCGTGCATTACTGCATCTGACCAATCAGCAAACTTATTATTAGAAGTCCGGGTAGCTACTTGCTGTTTATATCCCTTTATTAAATCAACTATTCCTTCGTAATTACGTTCTTTACCTAAATAACCACTATTACCAATTCTTGATTTTATTAATGTAGGTAAGTGATCTAGTTCTTTACTAATATGTTTAAATCCCTTTTCCTTATTATTAGAATTTTGGGCTAATCTTACTAAATTCTTTAATTGTTTATCCCCTTTCTTAGCTTGATTAGCATTATAGAACTTAGATACACCATCAGGTAGAATATTTTGAATATCTACTCCTGACATATTCTTCATTTGCTGAGTGGTTATGGGTGTTACTGTAGTAGCTCGTCTTAGTCTCTTAGATACTCCTTGAATAGCATCCAATATTGTATCAGCACTTAATGCTTGTTTCTTCATCATATACCCTTCTAAATATGCTATCTTGTTCATTACTATTCTTCTCCTTTATAGTTTTTATATAACTCACCACCAGATATTACTGATGGGATATAGCTAGTATCTCCTGCTACACTTGTAGATCCTTTAGTTGCTGAATCTAAAAATGACTTCTTAAGATTAAAGCCACCTAGACGAACTTTCCAATCTTTATCTGTAGAGGATGCTTCCATTACTCTAGTCATTACTGGAGAGAAATCAGGAGCTTCCTTATGAACTACAATACTCTTTATATTGGCTTTAGTCAAGTCTTTTACCACTCTTGGTGTAATTTTAGTACCAATAGTGTAATGAAGAGTAGGGGTTTCTAGATACATATTCTTACTCATATTTGGTCGTTTAGCTTCAAACCCTTTACGAGGAACATAGTCTTTTACTAGATCGTCATAAGGAACTACATCACCTTGATAATGTCCATTCATTCCATCAGGATTATTAATAGTTACTCTGTTTATTAAACCTCTAGCTAAGTCCTCAATGTTTCTACGATGATTGCTGCCACCATTGTTTGCTAGTATCTTTGAATATTCTGTAGCAAAGTATCTTCGTCCTTCTCCTATTCCTTTATGTTTTACTATTTCTTTAGGGTTAGGGGTTCCTTCTGATAAGATATCACCTGCTTCTATTGAATCTCCTTCTTTTACTGTTATTTTCAAATCTTCAGGAACATAGAAGGATTGATCTTTAATATGAACATAATTCCCTCCTTGAGGTGCTTTAGTAATTCCAGATACTCTTCCCTCAACTTCAGATAATACTGCACCTCCTTTAAACGAAGAAGGTACATTTACAAATTGAGATACTTCTTTAAATCCAGTTACTTTAGCATCATCCTGACCAGCAACTCCGCCAGAATGCTTGGAGCTTAACGCCATCTGGGTAACAGGTTCAGCAATTGCTCTAGATGAAGATATTCCTATTGCCTCTCCTATTGCAGGAAAGGTTCCTTTTTCTCGTTTTCCAGCACACTTACTACATACACCCTCTTTAGCTTGACAGGTGTTTACACTGCGTACATAAATATCTTCACCATTTAATAATGGGAGATGGTCTTTTTCTATAACTGTTCCTGCAGGTATTTTACCAACTTTTCTTGCTAATACTGAACCTATGTTATCAGAGTCACTACCTGAAACAGGATAACCAACATCTTCTCCAGCACCACAATCATCTTCAGTTACTACTACTCTTTGTGCTGCTTGTGTAAGGAGCTTACCGAAAAACCCTGAATCAGCAGTACCGAACTGTACTTGTGTATATCCCATTCTAGATCCATATGCTGCTGCCCAGTATTGAGCAGGTGTAACTCCGTCACCATAACCAGTAAGACCTGCAACAGGAATAGGCTTTCCTTTGTTATCTACTACCAACATATCTCCATAGAGTAATTGCATAGTTTGAGCAGGATTTCCTCTAGCACCGGTAGTAAGTTGAGAAATGAAACTATTAGTATTAGGGTCCATCTTTTTTATTAACCCTTGAACTTTCTCCATTTCCGGAAGCAAATACTTTACTACCTGATCTCTGCGTTGTTCATCTGTTAAGTTAGGATTCTGTGTGATTTTATGAACAGTTGCCCTATGAACAGCTCTTAGTTTTTCTAAGTCATCAGATAGCTTAAAATCATTTAATGATACTGATGCTACACCACCATAGGTAGTAGCTGCATTTCCTGATATCTTAATGATATTAGAAAGTACATCTACATAACCATTAGGATCTTCTTTAGCGATAGACTGAAGAATGTTGCCTAGTTTCTTTTTATCTAAGGAATCTATTTGATCCTCATATTTATCTGGTAAGGCTGCTTTAAATAGTAACCTTCCTGGTGATGTTATTCCTGTCATAATTTCCTTTATTTTAAATAATCTATTAATTCCCA
>JAOZMR010000072.1 GCA_029934215.1 Pontiellaceae bacterium
GGTTGTCATATATTTCCTTTTGCTTTTAGAGCGTTACAGGGAATGACAATCAGGTGTTTTTTTCAACTCAAATAGGGGCGCGAAAAGCCTCTAAAAAACGCACATTCGTGAAGAGCCTGAAAAGAGAAGCCTCAGATCGTCTGGATCTATGGTTTTATCAACCGAATCGAAAACCGTTGGTTTTGCGAGGAGCCCGCCAGACAGGGAAAACCTGGATTGTTCGAGATCTTGCTCGTTGAACATGTAGTCCACGGGGCATTTTATTGCTCATAAACGCCAGAAACGGGCTTTACGGGCAATATTATGCCCAGTGGAGGCCTTGTTGATATGAGCGAAATGATAGTTATAATTTTGTTGTTTTGTTTCCATTTCACGTCGAGATTGAATACGCGGGTTCCGAAGGTTCGATTGGGGTCATTTGTTTGATAAGCTGGGCGCGGGTTGTAGCTGAGCATGTCGCGTATGAGCTGTTGCTGATGTTTTTCCAGGGTTTGGAAAACCTTCTTGGCATCCGGAGAAAACGTAACGGAATTCATTGCATCCGGCGCGGCGGTGGCGAATGCAGCGTGCGCGTCGGGGATGGAGTCGGCGTACGGGAGGTAGGGTTTGATATCGAGCACCGGTGTGCCGTCGAGAAAATCGCCTCCAGCGAGTTCGATCGTTGTTCTTGCAACACGTTTGAGTTCAACGACGGATAGCCCGATCGGATTGGGCCGGTACGGCGAGCGGGTTGCAAAAACACCAATGCGCGTATTGCCGCCGAGTCGCGGAGGGCGAACGGTCGGCTGGAACTTCTTGCAGACGCTTTTGTGAAAAGCAAAGATGATCCAGATGTGAGAGAATTCCTCGATGCCGCGCAGAGCTTCTTCGATATTGTAAGGCGGAAGAATTTCCAGTGTCGCGCTTGCGCTTTGGATCAGCCCCGACTGACGCGGTATACCGAACTTTTCCTTGAAGCATGAATGAATGATGCCGATCGGTTCGATGTTCATGAAAAGAGTCCTTTTAGAGCGTTGTGAGCGGGGCGATATCGGTTTTGGAGATTAAAACATCAATCGCGTGTTCGGTTTCGGCGAGCAGGCGTTGCTGTAGAATCTTTAGATAGCCGCGTTCCGTCTCGGTGTGCCCGCAGAGAATGACGGACGTTCCGGCTTCGATTGCGCCGAGTACGTCGTGGTGTTTCATTTCTCCAGTGAGGTAGCAGTCGGCTTTGATGCCGCGTAACGCTTCGATTCCTGCTCCCGCGCAGACTGCGATGGTTTTGATCGGTTTGTTGTTGGCTTTGGCGAGCTTGACGGTTTCGAGGCGGAGTGTGTCTTTGACACGTTTTCCAAGGGTCGGAAGTTGTATGGGGTTGAACAAATCAACGATCCGCGTGCCGCCGAATTCTGCGCAAAGGAGCGTGCCGTCGCCGAGAGCCTTCGCGAGCCAGTCGTTGACGCCGCCTTGCGCGGCATCGAGAGCGGTGTGCGGGGAGTAGACGGCGATGTTTTTCTGAACAAGGCGCATAGCGACCCGCGCCTGCGGGTTCGTTTTTTCCAATCGTTGGAAACCACCGAAGAAGATAGGGTGGTAGGCAACAATTGCATCGACGTTTGTATTCACCGTTTCGCGTGCAACGGCTTCGGTGAGGTCGATCGTGAGCAAAATTGTTTGGATGTCGCGCTCTTCAAGCGGCTCAATGAGCAGTCCGTGATTATCCCATTTTTCAGCGAGTTTTGGCGGAGCCATTTCTTCTAGGGTTTGGATAAATGAGTTTAGTTTCATGGCGTAGATTGTCTATGGAGTTCAGTGAGAAAGTTTTTTCCGAAGCTTGGAAACCATAAAGGAGTCGATCCATGCTGCTGGGAAAAAGTGATGGGCAAATGTTCCGAAGTGCGCGGGTACGGTGACGCGGACGCGACGCGGCGGGCGAGCTTTTTCCAAACATTGGAACACTTTTTTTGCGACCGCGTCGGGCTGCTTAATGAACCGTTCAGCGGTTCGGCCCGCCGTACCGTTTTTCCGGGTTTCGATCATCTCTTTATAGAAGGAGATAAATGGAGAGTCTCGATTCGCCTCAAATTCGTCGGTTCGATGCGCCAGATTTTCAGAGAATTTGGTTTCGATGGGTCCGGGTTGAACGATGGATACGGCTACGCCGGAGTCGAACAGTTCGCGACGAAGCGCGTCCGAAATTGCTTCGACGGCAAATTTCGAGGCCGAATAGGCGCCGGCAAATGGCAGGGAGAGTTCGCCGAGTACGGAGCTGATGTTCACGATTCGTCCGTAGTGTTGTTTCCGGAAAATGGGAATAAAGCGATTCGTAAGTTCCTGCAGACCGAAGACGTTCACTTCGAAGACGGAGCTGAGCATCTCGCGGGAGCAGTCTTCCATCGCGGCGGTGATCCCGAAGCCCGCGTTGTTGACGAGTGCGCCGAGCTGTCCGTCGAATCGGTCGAGCACCTCGTTCGCGGCATCGGCGATCGATTCGCTATCGGTCACGTCCAACGCGACGGGCTCAAAGCCCTCCGCGCGAAGCATCTCAAAATCCTCGGCTTTACGAGCGGTCGGGGCGACTCGCCATCCGCTGTCGCGCAGGAGTTTGGCTGTCGCCAATCCAATGCCCGATGAGCATCCGGTTACAAGAACGGTTTTTGTTTTCACTTTTCCTGTCATTGGAACTTGCATTTTTCGCACTGCTTTAGGGTTTGGGTCAGGATGAGGAGTTGCTGTTCGGTTTTTTCGCTGGAGGGCGGAACGGGGCTGTAGCGTCCGGCATCGATTTGGTCGAAGAGGGCTTTCAAGGGTTCGAGTGTTTCGACGGAAAGGGTGCTGTTTTCCAAGGCTTGGAAGACGACGGGCGCGCTGATTTCGCCTGGCGCGAGGTTGAGGCGGTTCCCAAAATATTCGGCGAGTGCGTTCCAGAGCGCGTTGTAGAATGCAGGGGTGTCTTCGTTTTTGCGGGCAAGCGTCGCTTGTTTGAGTGCTTTACGTGCGGCTTTTGGCGCTTTCTGTCGGCGCATCCATGCCGTGTCTTTTCGTCGCCAGTGGTAGAGTTTTTTTGCGAAGAAGAGGAAGAGCCCGAGCCCAACGGCGGTCGGGAGTGTCCAGAGCCAGGGACGGACGGATTGCCACGCGAGGGTCATGAAGCCGACGGCGCGTTGTACGTCGCTTTCGACGACAAAGGGGAGGTCGGGCTGGATTACGGTTTCGTTGGAAGCAAATAGCTGTGCGGTTTCGGCGGAGGAGGCGGTGATTTCGAGGGGGATCGGGCGGCTGGTGAGGGTTCGGTAGGTTTTTCTTTTTGTGTCGAAAAAGGAGAATGCGATCGGCGGGATGTTGCTTACGCTTGCGCTTGTCGCGGAGATGACTTGTTCGAACCGAACGCCGTTGTTTCCGGCGTGGCGTACGGCGTCGCCGAAGAGACGGAAGGCTGAGGTTTCGGGAAGTTCTGGCGGTAGTACGCGGTCGAAATTTCCGCTTCCAATCACGGTCATTGTGACGGTGATGGGGTCGCCGGGTTGAGCTTTTCGCGGGTCGGCGGTTGCCTGGAATTGGAAGTTGCCGACCGCGCCGCTGAAGTCTGCGGGTTTTCCAAGGGTTGGAAGTGGCTGAACCGAGACGGTTGTTTTTTTGAGCTGAATTTCTACCGGACGTGTTTGGTATTGCCCGAAGAAGGAGCGGCGCTGGTTGGGTAGAACGACGGGTATGGTTACGGTCGGCTCGAATTCGAAGCGCCCGGAGCCCATGGTGCGGACGGTTGTTTTGTAGCGGGTGACGTCGAAGACTGTTCCGTTTATCGGCTCGCGTGTTTGGGAGTGTTGGGTCCATTTCAGCTCAGATATCCCAGTTTCTGGCATGTTTTGGAGTCCGATGTTTCGATCAATTTGAACGCCTTGGCGCGAGTAGATGGAGAGGGTGAGTTCGAATGGTTCCTGCACATAGGCTTCGTGTTTGGATGTTTGGAGTTTTGCGAAAACTAGGTCGCTCCAGCTTTGAGGGTTTGCGGCATCGTCGGAGGTTCCAACGACTTTGAGATGGGCTTGCAGGGTTTGGGTCTCTTTCCCAATGGTGTACGCGAATGGACCGATAGAGAATTCGCCGGTTCGTTGTGGGTAGATGGTTGTGGTGAAACTCACGGATCGATCCATTTTCCCGTTGATGATGTTCATTTGGCTGGATTTCCCAGTCCCAGCAAATTGAAGACCATTGACGTTTGGGAAGCGTGGAGCGTTTGCTCCTTTTGCGCCTCGGATTTCTAGCGTCAGTTCTGCGGACTCGTTCATTGAGATTACCGGCGGATTAACGGTGAGTTTTGCGTCGAACGCAAAGACGTGAGTCGCCAGCAACGTGGCGAGGATTAGGTAGTTGGAGTGTATTGTCTTCAAAATTTAACCTTTTTTACGTTGTTTGTTTGGGTTAGACAAAAAGTGCCACCCATATTGAGTGGCACCTATTTTGAACGTCACAGTTCCTAATTTGCTATTTTTCTGCGTATTTAGGCTTTCGTGACGTCTCCAGAACGAATCGCTTTGGTGGAAACCCACACACGTTTAACCGTGCCGTTTTCATCACGAACGCGAACTCGTTGCAAATTGGCTTTAAACTTACGTTTAGTCGAGCTTGTTACGTGAAGCCCAATACCGCCTTTTTTCTTCGCCAAACCTTTTCGAACAATTCGGCGCCCCGAAATTGTCCCCTTACCTGTTACTGCACATTTAGCCATGTTTCTTTCCTCACAAAATTTTCTAAAAGAGCGCGTAATCTACGCACCTTCTCTTCCGTTGGCAAGTGCCAAATCAGACCAATTCTGAAAAGACCGCATTGCTTACAAATAATGCCTCGTCTGAAAGTCGTATATGATGCCCTTCTATCACGAGAAGTCCCTCTTTTTCTAGGGTTTGGAACACGGCCGCGTGGTTGTTCCAAACCTTGGAAGAAATCTTCACGCCGCGCAGAAGCCGCAGCCCCATAACGAGCGTTTCGCGATCCTTCGCCTCCGCGTTGAGCGTCTCCTCGAATTCGTGCGGTCCGACGGATGGAATGGGTTTTGTCCTATAAAAAGCCAAATACCTCTCCAGGTCTGCCACCGTTGCCCAACGTGTTCCATGCATGTGCGAATGAGCGGAGGGCCCACAACCGATATAGTCGCCGCCGGTCCAGTACAGCAGGTTGTGCTGACATTCGTGCCCTGGCTTCGCGAAGTTTGATATCTCGTAATGCTCGAACCCGGTGCCGGTCAGCCGATTGCGAAGCACGTCGTACATCTCGCGTTCGAGCTCTTCGTCGAGCCGATCCAACCGTGCCGCAATCGGCGTTCCCTCTTCATACATCAAGTTGTAAACCGAGATGTGTTCTGGATCGAGCTGGAGCGCTCGTTCGATATCGGCCTCCAGCATCTCCAGTGTCTGCCCAGGCACCCCGAACATCAGATCCAAACTTATATTCGTGAACCCAACCGCGCGCGCCTTTCGAAATGCGTCCTCCGCCTCTTCCGCTGAATGAATTCGCCCCAGAGTTTCCAAGCATTGGATGTCGAACGATTGCACTCCAATTGATAAACGATTCACGCCGTTTTTCTGAAGGAGCGAGAGTTGCGCCTCGTCGACCGTCCCCGGATTCACCTCCACAGAGAACTCGGTCGGAGAAAATTTTCCAAGGGTTGGAAGAAAGGTTTCCAAACATTGGAAACTCGTAGCCGTCGGCGTTCCGCCGCCAATAAATAGGGTCGTCGGCGAAAACTCTGGATATCGCGCTTGGGCCTTTTCGATGTCGAGTTCCAAGCATTGGAAAAATTCTCGTTCATTTTTCCAGGGTTTGGAAATCGAATAGAAGGCACAGTAGTCGCATTTGCGTTCGCAATATGGAATATGGATATACAGCCCCGACATCGATCAAGCGGGGGTGCGGGTTTTTCGGCATTTGAAGAGTACGACGACGGGGATGCGCGCGAGTTGTGGGTAGAGGGTGCGCCAGTCCGCGCTGTCGTAGGGAACTTTTTCCTGAATCTCTTTTTCGCTCATTTCTGGGATCGGCAGTGGCGAGGGTTCGAGCAGGCGTTCGATGGTTAATCCGGCTTCGTGTATCCATTCTGCGAGTTGGGAGATCGGCCAGTAGCTTGCCGCGCTGATGGCGCCGTCGTCGAGCGCCATGCGCACGTCGGATTCTGGATGAAAGTAGTTGGGCAGAAATACACCGTCTTCGTCGTCGCCGATATCCAGCCATTCGCCGGCGTAGAGCGGATGCCCGGTGGTCAGCAAAAAGGTGCCGTCGGGCTTGAGCATTGCTGCGGCTTCTTGAATGACGCGGGCTGGGTCGGCTGAAAATGGGAGGGCGTATGTTGAGTGGATGAGGTCAAATTCTCCCAGCTTATCCATCGAGTCCATCGAAACGCATCGAAAATCGACGGTTGCGTCTTTGGCGAGCTTGCGACCCTGCGCGAGCTGCTCTTTCGAGATATCGATCGCGACGCATTGGGCGCCCTGCTCCGCAAGAAAGATGGAGTTTTGCCCCGCGCCACAACCGATTTCCAATGCGTGGATTTTTCCAAGGTTTGGAAGCAGTTGGAGGGTGGAATCGCCGGGGAGAAGAGGTCCGTAGTGAAAGTCTGTGGTGGAGATGCGGGTCTCTCTCTGATAGACCTCTGCGAGATCGTCCCAGTAGCGCGCGCTTCCTTCGTCTGTGTTTCCTTGATAGTGCATTGGCTTAGCTTTTTTCTAGTTCGGTTTCTAATTCAATTCGTTCCTCGGGTGTTCCCATAAAAACGAGTACGCTTTTCCCAGAAAGCCGATGGGTTTCCGGTGGATTATAGATCCATTCGTCCCCGTCTTGTACCGCCATTAAAAGGAGTTTGCGGAATCGGGCCAGGTTTAGATCGGCGATGGTTTTTTCGCCGATTTTCGTGGGGAGGGTGACCTCTTCTATGCGTAGGTTTTTTTCTTTGTCTCGCAGCATGATGTCGAGAAACGAAACCACGGACGGACGTGTCATTTCTGAGGCCATTCTGAGTCCGCCAATCTGCTCGGCGGATATGACGGATTCTGCGCCTGCCCGCTTCATCTTATCGATGTTTTTCGAGTCGCGTGCTTGAGAGATTACGCGCAGCGATGGGTTAAGCTGTTTGGCGGAAAAGCAGATGACTAGATCGCGGTTATCTTCGTCCTCGGTGGCGAAAAGACCGCAGGCGCGTTCAACGCCTGCCTGGAGCAGGGTTTCGTTGTCGGTTGGGTCGCCAAGCAGGTAGAGAGCGTCTGGATGCTTTTCGAGCAGTGCATCGATATGCTCCTGGTGGCGTTCAATCACGACGAACGGACGATGGGTTGCCGTTAGCTCGTTGATGATGTGCGTTCCAACACGCTCGGCACTACAGACAATGAAATGCCCAGCGGAGTGTTCAATCTGTTTTTTCATGTTTTTTCTCCGAAACGAATTCGTCAAATTCCCCTCCACAATCAACGCGGTCACCATAGAAAAGGTATACGTCAAACCGCCGATCCCTGTGAGCGCCAGCATCATGGTGAAAATACGTCCGCCTGGCGATCCAGACAGGTCGACCACCTCGCCATAGCCGATCGTAGAGATCGTAATAAAAGTCATGTAAACGCAGTCGAGAAATGAGTAGGCTCGTTGACCAATGAAGTAGTAGGCGACCGAACCAACGAGAAGAATGAAGACCAAAACCGCTCCAATAGAGGCGGTTTTTCGTGAAACAGTTTGAAGCGTACTCATTCAGCCTGCGAGACAAATTCCGAAATTCAGCATGGTGGGTGAATCGTGGTTAGAGGATTGCGGCTGCATCGGTCTGCGATTTCATTTTGAGTTCGACATCGTGCTCGTAGAGCGCGTGGAAGGTTTCGGTGAGATCGCCTTCCATGATTCGGTCGAGCTTGTAGAGCGTTAAATTGATTCGATGGTCGGTGAGCCGGTTCTGTGGGTAGTTGTAGGTTCGTATCTTCTCGGACCGATCGCCAGAACCAACTTGCGTGCGGCGGGCTTCAGCTTGTTCGGCGTCTACGGCTTGCTGTTGTTCTTCGTAGATTCGGGCGCGAAGCACGCGCATGGCTGCGGCTTTGTTTTTGTGCTGGGATCGTTCGTCCTGGCACTGCACAACGGTTCCGGTCGGTAAATGGGTGATTCGGATGGCAGAGTCGGTGGTGTTGACGTGCTGTCCGCCGGCGCCTTGCGCTCGGTAGGTGTCGATTTTGAGATCTTCGTTTTTGATCTCGATATCAACCTCTTCGACTTCGGCGAGTACGGCGACGGTTGCGGCGGATGTGTGTACGCGCCCTTGTGTCTCGGTTTCTGGGACGCGCTGTACGCGGTGGGTTCCGCTTTCGTACTTCAGCTGTTTGTAGGCGTTTTCACCTTCCACGGAGAAAACGACCTCTTTGTAGCCTCCAGCGTCAGAGAGGTTTATGTCCATTACGCCGATTTTGAGACGATGGTTCTCGGCGTAGCGGCTGTACATGCGATAGAGATCGCCGGCAAAAATTGCGGCTTCGTCGCCGCCGGTTCCGGCCCGGATCTCCATGATGACGTTTTTGCTGTCCGATGGGTCTGGCGGGATTAACGCAATCATGATTGCTTTTTCCGCAACTGGCAGTTTCTCGCTCGCCTCCGCCAGCTCCATACCTGCCATCTCTTTCAATTCGGCATCTATGTTGCTGTCGGTCAACAGTTCTTTGCTTTCGTCAATGGTGTCTTGAAGGGCTAAGAGAATCTGCGCGTGGGTGGCGATGGTTTTTTTGTGATTATAATCCTGCATCAGACCGCGCATCTTGTTTGGGTCTGCAGCAACTCCAGGTTGCGACATCTCGGTTTCAAGTTCAGAAATGCGGATCTGAAGGCGTTCGAAGTAGGTTTTATCAATCATGATTGGTCGCCTAGTTTAAATACAAAAAAAGCCGAGAACCTATTCGGAACTCGGCCTCAAAAAAAATGCAGCTATTTCTTAGCGTAACGTTTGTTGAAGCGGTCAACGCGACCTTCAGTATCAACAAATTTGGCTTGTCCGGTAAAGAACGGATGACAGCCAGAACAAAGGTTCACATGCATTTTTTTAACGGTTGAAGAGGTTTTTACCACGTTGCCACAGGCGCACGTGATTTCTGCTTCGGTGTACTCGGGATGGATTTCTTTTTTCATTATTTTTCTGTCCTTGCTTAAAAGAGCGGACTTTTTAACCATAAAGAGCGGTATTGAGCAAGCCCTTTTTACGGGATTCGAATTTTAGTGACGTGATCGGGGGTTTTATTTGTAGTATACCTCTCCGTCGCGAATGTCTGTATGAAGCGCTTCTTTCCTAAGAAATGGCGCGAGAGCGGTGTGTATTGCGGTGGTTTCTACACCAAAAAGATCGGCCAACTGCGTTGCCGTGGATGGGTGCCGTTGAAGTAGAGAAACAAGCTCCTCTCCTTCCACCTCGTTACCACGATCGGGTTGAACTGGGTCAAACGATGCGATCACTTCGGCTGTCGGTGTGAAGTAGCGACAAAACCCTTCCAGCTTTTCTCTCGCAACAGGTTTTGCGATTGCCTCAGCGGGCGGACGAACAGCTGTATTAAGGTGGATTTTGTCCGGTTGGATTTTCGCGACAATCTCTGCAAGTTGCTGAACGTGCCTTAATTCCGCATTAATCCCTTCCATTAAAAAAACTTCGACCCAGAGTTGTCCGCTAAACATCGCCCGGAAATCGCGCTCGCCAGACAACAATTCTCCGAACGATAAATCGGGAGCCGGACGATTAATGGTTTTGAACGATTCGTCGTTCCATGCGCTCAGGCTCACTTTCACGATGTCTGCTCGTGCGGTCTCCTGTTGCACCTCGGGGTGTTGGAGAAGGGTTCCGTTGGACAAAATAATCACGGGGATGTCGGTGCGAGCCTTAATGAAATCGACCAGCTCGCCGAGCCGGCTGTACAGCGTCGGCTCGCCGGACCCAGCAAAAGTGATGTAATCTGCCGTGCCATCTGTGGTTAGCCACCGATCAAATTCCGAGCAAACATCGTCGAACGGAACAAACTCCTTTCGATCTGTTGCGAGGTGTGTTGTGCAGCCAAGTTGACAAAATACGCAGTCGAACGAGCAACGCTTAAAAGGGGTTAGATCGATCCCAAGCGAGCGCCCAAGACGGCGCGATGGAACCGGCCCAAACAAATATTGATAGATCTCTTTCATAAAAACACCCGTTACTGACCCTGCAAACTCAGGGCATTCGATTTATAGCTCGTCGCCCCCAACCTCTACTCGGTCGATGCGCAATGAGGTGCGGCGCCCCTGTTTCGGACGAATTATATCGATGTCTTTTGCCATCCACAACCCATCAAACTTCTGGACGCTTTTAACATCGATCACCTTTTGCAGAACTCCATTTTCGTCCATCTCCTCGGCTCTCGTCATCCGTCCAGTCTCTTTTTCAACCCAAAGAATCAGGGTGCGTCCGCCGGGGCGTGGAACGGATAATTTATACTTCTCTTTCCCAAATCTACTTTTAAGCTCCTCCGTTTTGGCTTCCGTACTCCATAAAAAGGAGAAACTAAGATCGGCCCAGGTTATGCCGAGATCCTGGATTTCGGCGTGCGGATTAAAATTGGATGCCGAGGAACCGTTTTCCAGATATTGGAAAACAGGATCACCGTCCCGCCACTGGATTTCCAAGGTTTGGAAACAATCGGTTTGCGAATCGCGAATTCGATAGACCGCTCTCGGCTCGGTGGC
>JAOZMR010000073.1 GCA_029934215.1 Pontiellaceae bacterium
TGAACACAAAATCCACCTTAGCCTGTGGCCCTAAAAGTTGGGGTAACCGCAGAATTCCCACAACCGCTATCGCTAGAGGACGTCAGAGGAATAGCCGAGGGGAGAGCTAATGGGTGGGAGGTTAAGCATAATCACCGTTGTTTTCAGGGTTGAAACAGAAACATAGTACTGCGATTGTCGACAGAATAATTGTCGACAGACCTGAGCTATTGCGAAAGTGCTTTTTGTATTCCCAAAAAGAAGCGAAGCGGCAATCATGAAGACTCTTCTGTATTTCAGTTTTAAAATGATTCTGTCGACAATGATTCTGTCGAAACTATCCACCAATGTTTAACCCGTCTTTCAGCCCTCATACAAAACGCCCGTTTTCAGGTTTTGCCTCGCAATATGAATCAGCCCTCATGCAAAATGCCCATTTTCAGGTTTTGCCTCGCAATATGAATGTAGCCACTGTGACATGAAAACTGCAAAAACATGGAGATTTATTAACCGCGAAGGAACGCAGAGATCGCAAAAAAAAGACGGGCTAAACACCATTATTCTTTGCGTTCTTTCGCGGTTAAACCTCTTGTAGCTTTTTCCAGACATTCGTTCGTTGCGTGCATAATTCGGTGTGAAAGTGGCAACATTCAACTTGCGAGGCAAATCCCGAAAATCGGTGTTTTGTGTGAGGGCTGGAGTCTATTCTGATCCTGATCCGCGGGACGTTTTACCATCCGTGGTGACTTCTCTTTCCAACCTCTGGAAGAACCCACCCTGCCGTTCATCCGTGGGACGGTCACGCTAAACATCCGTGGTAATAAATCTCCCGATGTCTGGACATTTCTCTTTAAAGTGGCGTCGCTCAACTTGCGAAACAAAACCTGAAAATCAGCGTTTTGTATGAGGGCCGAACGGACGTATCAAGATATATGCGCAACTGCTTCATTTTTACTGCATCTCTCCTTTTAGCGTGATTAGCGGTCAAAACTCCTCGCAGCCCATTAGGCATATTCAAAAATCGGGGTTTCTACGGTTCGGACAGGACGGGCATTTCCTTTAATTGCGTGCTGAATGTGCTCGACCGTTTCCGGCGAAAAGAACGGTTCTCCGGTATTGTGGCAAACCCGTGCCGGAACGTGTTCAGTAATACAAAACTGACCCTTCTACTCCAACGTATAGGTCACTGTCGTATCGATCATTGTTTCTTTCATCGTTTTTCTCCTTCACCTTTTCGACGGATCTTATTTCCGACCCACTGCAAAGGATCTGGCTCATACAGCCAATTCGTATTGCTCAGTATTCGATGCGAAAGTGGCATCGTCTTCAATCGGGTCCAAATACAGCTCAATCGCCTCCTGAACATTCTTCAGGGCCTGTTCTTTGGTATCCCCTTCGCTGATACATCCTGGAAGAGTTGGGACGATCGCTGTATATCCGCCCTCATCGCTTACTTCTAAAATCACTTTCAGGTTCATTTATTTTTCCTTTTTTTATCTTTTGAATCAATGGAATGAAACTAGCGATCCGGCGCACGATTTGCCAGATAAATATTGGATTCATTTAGCATCGTGTTGGATTGCGCGTGGTAAAGGGTATTCCCGTATCACCGCGATTCTTCCAACCATTGGAAACTTCCGTCTCACTAACAAGCAGGATCAAAAGCGCCGATACGGAAACCCTTTATCACCGCACTCAAATTTGTTCAGTTCGTCTTCACAACTCCCAAATGGTAATTCCGTTTCGGACTTCGACCAATACCTTTTCAAGCCACTCCCCGTCGACGCCTCGTCGGTCAAAAATCAAGATGTGCGACTCGGTTGCGGAGCATCGATCCGCGTACTCCGCCGTTTGCTTACACAAAAAGGCAATCGATGTCGGAAGAGTTTCATATGAGGTTTATTTGTTGTTCGTTGTTTGGTTGTTGCAAAAAGAGGAACACCTGAGAGTAGATTCCATGAGCAAATGTAAGAAAAGCAAAGGCATCATTTTTTGTTGGTTTTCCTTCAGGAAGGAGACCCAGTTCTCCGGGATATCTACTTTCAATATACAACGTATTCAGTCGGCGGAGTGTTTCTAGATCCTTAACGACCGTGAGATGCTTAATTTTTCCATACAGTCGCTCAAGGCTATGTATTTTAATTGAACCAAGGTCACACTCTTCGATCAGTGCCTTGAATGATTTCTCTACCGCTTGCTGAGCGTGAAACGATACAACGTTTGTTAAATGCTCATCCGTTAACAACAGCTCGGCGGCGGCAAGGTCGTCTTCTGCGGCACGTAGCCACTCACGTGTAATCTGCTTCATAGAGAACCTTTCCTTTTTGTGCGATTTCACGAGAGAAACAACTCCCGAGTTCAACGAAACGTTCGTGCATTTTTCGGGTGTGAACAATTAGATCCACCGGCACTCGTTCGCTGATGTCTGCAATTCGATTTGCCACTTGAAGGTACACGTCACTTTTTTCGCGAAAGGTTGTTGGCATGGTGTCGGAGTTGGTCACTACCAGCAAATCAAGGTCGCTATCAGGGGAAGGGGTTCCCCATGCATAACTTCCAAATAACACAATTCGGAGCGGATGAAGCTCGCGAATTCGTTGCACCATTTCTGGTAATATGACGTTTAGATTTTCCATAGTTAGGAACTCCGGTTCGTTAAGGGGGCTCTTTGTTTTGTCGTCTTCTTAGTGTAACACATAACGGGCTTTTGAATCTCCCTTTTAACATTCATTATTCATGCGTCGTTTAATCAGTTTGCGAGCGAATAACAGTCGCTGTTGTTTTTTCTTTGCTTGCGCGCTCTTTCGTGGCTAAAGCTCTCCCAATTCCAACCATTGGAATTCTGCCCGCGAAACACCCGCATTCGACAAGGCTCAAAACTAGCGATCCGGCGCACGATTTTCCAGATAAATATTGGATTCATTTACCACCTTGTTGGATTGCGCGTGATAAAGGGTTTTCCCGTATCACCGCGATTCTTCCAAACCCTGGAAACCTCCGTCTCACGAACAAGCAGGATCAAAAGCGCCGATACGGAAACCCTGTATCGCCGCACTCAAATTTGTTCAGTTCGTCTTCACAACTCCCAAATGGTAATTCCGTTTCGGACTTCGACCAATACCTTTTCAAGCCACTCCCCGTCGACGCCTCGTCGGTCAAAAATCAAAATGTTCGACTCGGTTGCGGAGCATCGATCCGCGTACTCCGCCGATTGTTCTTTTTTTTGACTTTTCCGTCTTCTCTCACCGGTTTAAGGCAATTAAATGAGTAACAACAGTCAAAAGCTCGGATTAAAAACCTTCTTTGTTATTTCATGAATTCCTCTTTGGCATTTACGATTGATGATTGTCGATTTACTACCGCTCGTTTCCACACCTTGGAAGAACCCACCCCGAGCTGGGGCGGTTTTCGCAAAATGATGATAAAGATTTTGCCCAACGAATGAATGAAATTTACGAATGAAGAAAAGATGTTGCAGAATGATTGACGGCAGACCGGAGGTATTCCGTCAATCATTCTGCAACCCATCCCCCTCTCCTCTGACCCCCTCCGAAGTTCCTCTAGCGATAGCGGGTGGTAAAAATTCTTCTGCACCAATTCCACGCACCGATTCTTATCATTTTTTCACCACCCGGTGAATCGTTCCTACGTCACTATTTTTGAATACAAAAATTAGTTATCGCTACGCTTTCAGCGCTAGAGGAACTTCGGAGGAAGTCAGAGAAAAGGGATTAAAGTGGCATCATTCAACTTGCGAGGCGAAACTCAAAAAGGACGTTTTGTATGAGGGCTGGTGGTTTAATTTTGGCTTATTTTGTCCTGGTTTGGGAAATAGCTGAACTCTGGCGGCCAAACTAAATGATTCCCATGTTCTCGACGCGCTTTCAAATAGCGGGAAATTATCGAGGACGAAAGGCTTCCAGGGGTCATCTCCATCTCTTGAGCCACCTCCAGCAACAGTGCCTTCTCCTCCGGGGTTTGCCGAAATCCGATGTTTTCAGTTTTTTTGCTCATGCTTCGCTCCCTTTCTTTTGAGATTACAAAGTAGAGCAAAGCAAACCGGATCGAAAAATATTTTCATGATTACAATATTGACAAAAGATAGCCGTGCTGGCACATTCCCGCTTACTTTGTTAAACAATGAGAGCGGCTTGAGGATGAAACTTGAATTTCCACAGAAAAAAAGAGGTTTGACGCTTTTGGGCGCCACGCTTTTCGCGTGCAACGTCTGCGCGATTCCGAACCTACTTATAAAAGAGCTCACCGTCGGTTCGCCGCGCGAGGCGGGTTCGCCCGTCACAATTACAGCTCTTGTGGAAAATAGTGGAATGACTAGCGCGGGCGCATTCGACGTACATTTCTATGTCGACGACGTGTTCGTCGGGGAAACAACCGTGAACCCATCGGGAGGACTTTGGTCGCACGAAATCAGCGAAGAAACATTTTCCTATACCGCAACATCCCCCGGCATGCACGAAATCCGTGTAGTCGCCGATGGAGCAGAAGTGATTTCTGAAATGGCTGAGTTCGACAACGAAAAAACGATTTCCGCTGAATGGGAAGCGGGTCCCGATGCAGATTTCGACGGGATCGCCGATGCGTGGGAAGCAGAGCATTTTCCTGAAACCAGCAACTGCGATCCCGCTGCGATCTGCGCCAACGGTATAAACACAATGCTTCAAGCCTACATCGCCGGTCTCGATCCGAATGACCTAAACAGCCGCTTTGAGGTGAACCTGCTCTACGCATCCTTCTTTGAACCCCTCCTTGAGTGGACCGCCGTCAGTGGCCGCGTCTACAGCGTGGACTGCTCAACGAACCTGTCAACAGGCAATTTCCAACCCTTGGAAACCGGCATTGAGTACCCAAGCAACTCCCTGAGGGTTCCAAACATTGGAAACGCATTTTATCGAATCAACGTGAAGCTCAAAACCTCAGAAGATGAGTTGTGAGAGATACCTCGTGCATGTGAAAAAATTCAGAGAAACGAAGATGAAAAATACAAATCTACAATCCAAAACAAAGCAACGATGTCGTTGTGTTTTCCTCTTTTCCGTTCTCCCGCTCCTCCTCACAGGCTGCGGAAACAGCGACACTGAAGACGCGCCTCAAGAAAACGCTCTTGTAGCGGACGTTGCAGTCCAGCCCGTCGAAAAGCAGAGCGTTGACACCCGCAAGCTCCCACCCGACACCCCGCCAGTCTTTCCTGGCGAAGACGTTTTATTAAAGCATCCGGAAACACCGGAGCTACCATTTGGAATACGAAAATCAAAACCAGAAAGGACATCCGAAGGATCCGGCACAAAGCCGGATACAAATAATCTTAAGCACAAAAACGTAAACTAAGCACAGATCAAAACACAAAAACGTAAACTAAGCACAAATTAATACACGAAGCAAAAAGAACAAAACGTAAAACAAAAATAAATTGGGAGCAAACACTCCCGTCAGCGCACAAACCCAACAAATGGGCTACGTGCACAACCAAAAGGAAAAAAATGAGAAAAATAAAACAACTTGTGAGTCTGGCGTTCTGCGCCCTGCTTGCAATGTCTGTGTGGGCGGAGGACTTTACCCCTACGGATATCGCAAATCTAAAGGTGAGCGTGCCGGAAACTGCTGAAGTATATCAGTTTTCCGATACAACCTGTACTATTCAGAAGTCAGGAGAAGATGTTGGACAGTGTGAATATACGTATGTCAAAGATGGCGCTCTCGGCATGATTACCCTGATTTTTGCTGATAATACGCGAAATTATGTGGATCTCACATTTACGTCTTTAACTGCGGGAACCGGTAAATATTTTGAGGCTCCAGGGGGTTCCGGACAAGCGTTTACCTTTACGGTAGTCGGTTCAAACTACGCCCCGGAGGATGTCGTATGGCGCACAATGACCGTCACTGAAGATGGTGAAACAGAAGACTATGTTTTCTTTGTAGACACTGTTGAAGTGGATGAAAACGTATACCCCTATACTTACACCAAAAATGGTGCAAGCGAGGCAAGAGTTGATCTTGATACCGAATCATCTGTCCTCACATTCACAACTGCGAATAGCGGAACAATTATTACGACTTACATAGGAGATCACGTTGAAACCAATACATTCACCATCAGTGCGGCTCTACAACCTGACCTGAAGGTGAAAGCGTTTGGAATCTACGAGACCAACGTGGTGACCGAAGGTTCGGTCTGGATTGATCTGGATATTGAAAACGACGGAGCGGTCGACGCACTGAATGAATTTATTACTAAAGTCTATATCGGAACGACGGACAACGTGGCTTCGATGACTGAGGTGCAGTTTGGATTGGATTACGGTGCATCTGGATCGCATTCGGTTTACGGGCTTGCCGCTGGTGCTTCGCAGACTCTGGTTTACGGAACAGACTCGGCAGCATCTGAAGGAATTCAGTACGGACTATCCCTCGGTGCATCCAGTTCGGTTCAGTGCGGAATAGACATCCCTGCATCGCACTCCTTGAGTGCCTTTTCGGCTCCATCCGTTCCTGGCACCTATTATCTGGCTGCTAGGGTTGATGCAAATGATACTAATTCAGAGTCTAATGAAGACAACAACTGGAGTGAGGTTCAAACGCTGATTGTTGACCCTGGCTATGCTCCTGTTTGTAGCATTCAAGGTCGCACAATGACCGTCACTGAAGATGGTGAAACGGAAGACTATGTTTTCTCTGTAGACACCGTTGAAGTGGATGGAACCGAAAACAGCTATTCTTACACCAGAACTGGTGCAAGCAAGGCAAGTGTTGTTCTGACTAATGAATCATCTGTCCTTGAATCATCTGTCCTCACATTCAAAACTGCTAACAGCGGAACGATTGTTACGACTCACGAAGGAGGTCATGTTGAAACCAACACCTTCACGCTCGGAGCAGTTCCTACTTGGAGCATCAGCAAAACCTCTGCACAGCACACAGGAGCAGGCGGCGACGGATCGTTCATTATCAGACAGACCTCTGGCGCACCTGCAACATGGGAAACTGAATCCAAAACGGATTGGATTTCCATGATCGACTCTAGCGGCACTAATGATGTAACTATTGAATATTTTGTATTCGCAAACACCACGGGTGTAAGTCGTGCCGGATCCCTTGTGGCGGGCGGAAATACGCTCACGGTATATCAGGCGGCAATGAAAGATTTTGCACCAACCAACATCTCGCAGTGTGTTCTCTCGATTAACGAGAAGTACGAAACCAAGAAGTACGCATTTTCCACCGAATCAAACTTCGTTTCTGTTGCCGTAACCGACAATAATGGCGATGTTGCGTTTGGAACGAATGGAACGTACAGCTACTCCAAATCTAATGGTGAAAACGGAAGCGTAGAGATCGATTCTCTATGGTGGACTCTTACCTTTACTTCAAAAACAGAAGGTGAAGCCGTTACTTATGATCCTGAAAACTATACTGAAACAACACTCCCATTCATCCTCACCAGCGGCGACTGGGCTCCTGAGAGCTTGGTTGGGAAGCTTGCTGTTGGTACTGACGAAAACGCAACGTCTTTCAGAGATAAAGGAAGCTTTGTTTGCGAAGAGGACGATGAAGATGGTGATGACAAAGGAACCTATACCTACACAAAAACAGCTGCAATTACCGGTTTAGCAACCCAGTGGTTTGAAGGTGATCCGACTAACGTGACGGAAACAGTGAAACTAACCATGTTTTCTGCAACACAAGGCGTTTACGAGGTTGCCGAAGCTGGTAAGAATGGAGTCTTTACTATTGAAGACGGTGCATTGTACTGGCTCGAAGTTAAAGATGGCGAAGGAACAGGCGCTTATGCTCAAAACGATGCCGTTGAAATCGAAGCAACTAATGTGGCTCACAAGGCTTTTGTTGCATGGATGGGTGCTGTTGCATACGTTGAAAGTACAATAGCTGCCGAAACAACGGTTACAATGCCTGCGGAGGACATCACGGTTTACGCAACGCATACGGACACGCCTTGGGATGTTGTTGGGAATCTCTACACGAATGTTGATGGCGCGGCTTCCAGCCACTCGTTTGTTGTTACGAATACATCCTCTACAACAGCCAAATGGTCTGCAACGATTGAGCCGAGCGATGCCACAAACTGGCTCTCGCTTGCTGAATCCTACACAAACATGACCAATGCAGCTTCGGTTGTTTTCTCTGTGACATCTAACGAAACGGGTCGCGTCCGTGAAGGAATCATCCTTGTGGCCGGCAAAGAGTTTGATGTGGATCAAGCTCCGTTAGCTCCACTTGCTGCGACTAATCCGTCGCCTGAGCATAACGATGGAACTGGCGAAGCTGTAAATCGCAACGTGACCCTTAAATGGGAAAACGGTGGACGTGCGTTGAGCTACAATGTGTATTTTGCACAGACGAATCAGACCCTCAAAAAAGTTGAAGCTGAATTCAAAGCCTCCTCTACAGAAGCTGGTGCCACCAATACGTATCAAATTGGAACACGCGCTCCTGGTAGACGGTGCACATGGCGTGTAGACGCCGTCAATGAGGGAGGAACAAACACTGGATCCGTTTGGGCATTCCTTCCGAAAAACGTCGCCACGGTTGATGAATCGCTTGATGCAGATGGCTTAAACCTCGAAGGGACGACTTCTACGAATGTTGCTCCTTGGTTCTCAACCATCGTTACTAACGGGATAAAAACAAATACGGTTATGCAAAGCGGCGCGATCACCAATGGGCAGGAAACGGCGATTGAAACCACTATTCAAGGACCGGGTACGCTCTCCTTCGATGTGAAAGTCTCGACCGACGGAACCAACGCACTGAACTTCGTTGTCAACGAAGACATTCTGATAAACTGGGTTGACGATATCGACTGGACAAACCGAACCGCTGAACTCAAAAAGGGTGAGCAGGTTGTGAAGTGGGTTTATGCCCAAAACAACGACACGACAATCAGCAACGCCGCGTGGCTCGACGAAGTGTCGTGGTCTGGTGAAAACAAAACCACCTATCCATTCAACTGCGGAGACGTTTATACAGCTGCCTACCTCTGGAGCGATGCCGACCAAACTTGGCTCGAACTCGGTGTGGAAGAAGACAGAAGTGAAATCGTTCTCGAAAACCTGCAGCAGGGCAACTGGTACTGGTTCTGCGTGTTGGAGTGGAAGCTTGATGTAAGTCTCCCCGAAGGCGGAGAATGGGTTCTTATTCACGGGGACTGGTTCCGTCAGCTCGACGACTAACTCGTCAAAATGATTCTGAAGAGGCTTCGCGCCTCTTCAGAATCTCAAACGATAAACAAAAAGGAAAATGATTATGAAAAAATTAAAATATATAGCAATGCTACTCGCACTCGCGTGCGGCGCATTTGCTACCGACAGGGTTGAACTACCCACAGAAACAATTGCTATGCCGCTGGTTAGCGGCGAAGCAACCATTCGTGTATGGAATCAGGATGCTCAGGACTGGATGAATCCAGCGGATTACGCTAACGGAGATATAACCGACGACTTTGGCGTTGTTTACACTGGCTCTGTCAGCTTCGACTTCATAGTTCCAACTTGGGGCGATGCAGATGCTGAAGTAGACGAGCTTCGCTGGTTCTGGGTTGGTGTTTGGGATTATTCCGTCGCCGACTACGTCTTCGGACGCTGGATCAGTCATCAACGTACAGATTCGAGCCCACAATCGGAGGCTCTCTAATGAAGAAAATCATATTACTACTAACGATCCTTTCACTTGGACTCTCCGCCATTGCGCAAGATTCCATGTTGCACCTAAAAAGCTCAACAGACGCGGCTGGAGCACTCCAGAACGAAGTTGGCTTAAAGTTCACCAAATGGTCTGACGCGACATCGATCCTCCGTCCATCACGCTGGGCAACGCCATTCAAAGAGGGAGGTTTCCTTTCTTGGCTGAACCCAGTTGCATGGAAGGCAGCACCTGCACGCACAGGAATCATCCTGGCCGGTAACGTCGTTATTGTCACAGCAGCAGTTGTTGGTGTGGACGCAATCGCCGACGCTATTTCTGGCGATGATAACAATGGCGGCGGTGCACCTGCTCAGACCGCAGACATCAACGCAGCACCTCTGTCGGACGGCAATGGTCCTTCTGGAGATAACAATTCGCCACCAGGCGGCGGCGCAGCACCTGGTGGCGGAATGGCACCTGTCGGTGGTTCTCCGGTTCCGTAACCAAACCTGGTAACAACCACAAGGCTCATCAAGCATCAACTTGATGAGCTTTTTTCTTTTTCCACTATTGATCATTGAATGAAACACCCAATGAATGAATGTCTGGGAACCTCTGAAAGATGTTTAGCCGCTAAAGAACGCAAAGATCGGTGGCGCTTGGCCCGTCTTTTTTTTGCGTTCTCTGCGTTCTTTCGCGGTTAATAAATCTCCCTTTAGAGGGAGTCAAATGTCAATGCGTTATGAATGATAAAATCGGAAACAAAATTGGGCTTGCTGTCTTTCTTTTTATTGGAGCTGCGTTTTTTGTTCATGTCTCCCCAGAGACGCCTGCGATCAATTATTTCGAATCTCCAAAGCGGTTTATCTGGGGATTATGTGCTTGCTACCTCGCTCTGTTCTCCTTTCGATCACAAACTTCTCCAAAAAAAAGCATCTGCACCCCTCTTCTTTTTCTCCTTTTATGGATCGTAGCTCGGACGTTATTTGTTTCGGACGGGCGTGGTAGACTGTAATTTGAAATGCCCGCTTTTTAAAAATCGTGCCCCATGCCAGAA
>JAOZMR010000316.1 GCA_029934215.1 Pontiellaceae bacterium
TAAAAAAAGAAAATAAACAGAAAAAACAAATTGAAACTCAAAAAGAAATAACATCAATAAAGGGTGTCGCGACTGATAGTAATATTTTTTCATTTGCAAAAAATATAGTGAAAATACTAGAGAAAGATGGAATAAAAGACTTTCTTGCAGAATATTTCCCAGAAGGCAAGGGAAATAATGAAGCTATATTTATTGAATGGTTAATCCAAAAAGAGTGGTGTGAAGAAATAGCTGTTAGTCTTGAAAAATATCTTGGATATAAAGGAAGTAAGTATTTAGGAGGAATATATGATATTGATGGGAAAGGTATTGATTGTATTATTGAAGTCTGTGCTAAACAGAATATTCCAAGACGACCAAAAGTTAATGGAATAAAATCCTCATGTTTTGAGAGGGTAAATAGAATAAATGAAATCTTAAATAAGAAAGAAAACAGTATGGATGACTTAAAAATGGAAGCTTTAAACTGCTGCACAACTTTGGAATTAACATTAAAGCAATTACTGAGAACATATTCAAAAATATCAGTAAATTTGAAAAATAAGATTGATGGAAAACTCAGCCATATAGAAGAGTATACTTTATTCGAAAAAATTGATAAAGCTGACTTGGGATTCTTGATAAGTTGTTGGGGTAGTTTTAGAAAACTATGTAATAAAAAAGAATTTGATATCTTTGATAATAAAATTCCAGCAAAAAAGTTGAATGAGATTTTTGAAAATATTAGGGTTGCACGAAGTAACATTGCTCATGGGGAACTTGAAAATACAAAAGATACATTAAAGGAGAATAGTTTAATGATTTTGAATAACTTTACTGATTTATTTTCAGGAGAAAATAACTTTACTGATTTTATACCAAACAAAATCTTTGTCAAAGAAATAAAAAAAAATCATTGGGGAACTCATATAGAAGTTTTAAATGAATTTGCAAAAACTCATTTCATTTATCTAGTAGAAGTCAATAAAACAAATGAATACGGAAAAGAATATTATATCTTCCCAAGAAACAACCCTCATCCGGTTGCTCCAAAGATAGTCGAGATATAACCTTGGAAATATTTACAGGAGCAGAAAACACAACAAAGCTATTCACGAAATGGTTTATTGAAAATAACTAAAAAAGGAACTTTTTATGAATACAAAAATTAATTATCTAGAAAAATCTATTTTAGAGAATATGAAATTAAAATTAAATGTTTTAAAAGAGAACGGTTTAAAAGAATCTATTTTTGAACATGCTGAAAAGGCAGTTGATGAAGCTTTAAATGGAGATAACAGACATTCTGCTATTGCGGCAGGGTTAATGGTTGAACATTTATTATATATGATTTATGAAGAAAAAGGAAAAAATATTCAAGATTGTAAAAATAAAGAAGTTAGTTGGATTTGTGGACAAATAAATCAAATCTCTGGCAATAAGGTTTTTGATGAAAATATAATTTCGATTTTTTCCTTGATATACAAATACAGAAATCAAGGTTCTCATGCAAATAGCGATAAAATTATAATGGATGAATCTATGTTTATTTTAAAAGGAGTCTTTATCATTCTAACTTGGTATATGGAAGATGTAAAACAGGTCAATGTGGACTTCTCTAAAATTGATATATCTGAAAAGATTGAAGAATATATAGAATTTTGGAAAATGGCTTGTGTTGATGGAGAACTTCATGAAAAAGAAATAACTATTTTAAATTAAAAACAACAAGAATTAGGATTGAGCAATGATATTGTTAATGAAATTCAAAAAGAATATCCAATACAAAATAATAATAAAGGTGTTTTTGCAGAAGATGTTTATGATGCTTTTTCTAAAATAGAAAAAATTATCAAGAATTTTGATTCTTGTGATAATATAAAGATTAAAAATATTGCATTAGATATGTCATTTACACTTCCTAAACTTGAAAATTTTATAAAAAAGTATTATTTTAAGAAAAATGGAATATATCAAGGTTTGATTATAAATTCAAAGAAATTAAAAAAGAATAATATCAAAATACAAAAAATTTGGAAAAATAATATAAAAATGCAAAGTGATAATTTCAAACTGTTTATCGAAAAAAACAAGAATGTATTGGCTAATAAAAATTTTAATCTAGAAATTAGGAAAAATAATTCAATACCTTTCTTTCATGGTTTTTTAATTAATGATGAACATTTAATCTTATCACTTTTAGAAGTTGATGATGATAATTATATAGATGGTGGCGATAGTTGTTATCATTATTATACCAATAAAGATGAAACAGGAAAATATTATATCAAAATTTATAAACAATGGTTTAAGTATTTTTGGGAAAACTCTGATGAAATATAAAAATATGGAAATAATCGGACATAGAGGTTGTGCTGGTTTGGCAAAAGAGAATAGTAAATCAGCTTTTGATATGGCATTAAATTGTAATTTAGATTGGGTAGAAACCGATATTAGAATGACTTCTGATAATGTCCTTATTCTATGGCATAATGCATTTGTCATAGATAAATTAATATCTGCAATTACTTATAAAGAACTATCACTAATAACTGACAATAAAATTTTAACCCTTGAGTATTTTATTGAAACCTACAAAAACAAATTAAAATTCAATTTTGATGTAAAAGATTCTAAAACTTTTTTACCATTAATTGATATGATTCAAAAATATAATATTCAAAATGACATAATTATTTCATCTTTTAATCATTTAGAATTACTCATTGCACAGAAATATGACAGTTCATTAAGATATGCTACTTTAATCGCTTCTCGTCCGGCAAATTTATCTGTATTTTTATCTTCATTCAAAAATATGGATTTATTAGTTCTTGATTATGACTTTTGTGATATATCATTAATCAAAGAAGTTTTAAAATT